>CAMCPC010000095.1 GCA_945876665.1 uncultured Oscillospiraceae bacterium | reverse complement strand
ACCGCCTCGGATACCGCCGTTTTTATTTCCGAAAGCTGGTCCACCGTAGGGTCAAGCTCAAGCACAAACGCCGCTGCAACTGACCTTGCAAACCGCTCATTATCTGAATTATTCGGAAATTCAACTCTCATGCTGTTTCTATACATTGACTGACGCCTCCTTTATTCCTTCCTCCATGCTGTCCGAAAGAATCACAATATTATCAATCCCCGACATTTTTATTATACGTCTGACGGCGTCCGAAGCACCATATATTATAACCTTTCCGCCCAACGCCTTTGTGACCTTGTAGCGCCCCATAATAACGCCTATTCCGGATGAATCCATAAAGGTTACTCCACCAAAATCAAATGCGACATTGATTGCCCCTGTACGGCTCAGCTCCCTGTCCACATTTTCGCGCACACCTGCCGCTACGTGGTGGTCAAGCTCGCCGCATATACGCACTATCAATGTGCGGTATTTCCCCGATAAAAACAATTCCATAGATTTTTCCTCCTGTATATTTATCTATCATACTATATTTCCATTTTTTACCTTTAAAATCCTTTAAAAAATTTTGATAACCTTTGTCGAAAAAAGCAACAAAAAAAAGCGCTTTCTAAGCGCGTAAAAAAACCCCAAGATAACCGTTTTTCAAAGTCGAGTTTCTACCTGCCCATGCAGGTGGGTTACATCCCGATTACTTTATATGTCCACTGGCATTCCCGAAGGAAAGGAGGCGTATACGCCGCAACCGGAGAAAGCATCCCTTTTAAGAAGTGTTGGTAAAAAAAAGACTTTTTAACGCGAAACCTCAGGGTAATTAGCTGTTTTATTTTCTGTAATTATAATAACATATTATGACGAAAAATTCAATAGGTAAAATCTACTTTTCTTAAAAAATTTTACACAGAATTATTCTTCTGATGCCATTTCCTCATCACGTCTTAAAAATTCATTGAAGGCTTCCTCAAGCTGTTTTTCGTCCTCAACCATTACAAGCTCTGCTTCCTCGTTTTCAATGTCGCCCTCAACCATCATGATAAGAACCTCATCATTTTCCTGACCCTCAGGAAGTACCTCAAGAAGTGCAAAATATGTCACTCCCTTGAATTCAAACACATCTATTGTTTCAAATTCAATCATACATCCATGTTCATCTTCTAACATTATTATGTTGTTTTCCATAACTAAATATTCCTTTCTTGTTTAATTAATTATATTGTAATATATACCCGCAGAATTGTCAATAATTTTCAGATATTCTTCTGCGAGTTTAAATATCCTTCAAGTATTATGCACGCCGCAACAGTATCCAATACCTCCTTGCGTTTTTTGCCGCGGGTATTTGTTTCGTTCAGATACCTTTTCGCACCCAAAGATGAAAGTCTTTCGTCCCAGAATATTATTTCACCATCGTATATTTTCTTCAGCGCATCTGCAAATTCATGCGTTGCTTCTACGCGGAAGCCCTCACTTCCGTCCATATTCTTCGGAAGTCCGATAACAATTTTTTCAGGCTTATATTCGTCCAGAATTTCTTTCAATTCATTTAACAGATTATTTATCCCGCGATTTTTTATTGTGCGCACACCCTGCGCCATAAATCCAAGTATATCACTTACGGCAACTCCTACCCGTGCGTCACCGTAATCTATTCCGAGTATTCTCATATTTGCTCTTCCTTTCTGAAATCACGCGCAAGCGACTTAATCCACTTTCCTCCGTTTATACGTATTACTGAAATTGCGCTTTTTATCGGCTCGTCAGATTTCATAAGTATAAGCACCACAGGTACCGGCAGCTTTAAAAGCGAGCCTGCAAGTGCCAGCGGAGTTGCCACGCACCACAATGTTATTATCTCCTCAACAAGGCAGAATCGCGTATCACCGCCTCCGCGCAGTATTCCCACTATCGTGGTAGAGGATACCGACACGAATATTGTTATAAACGCAATCGTTATCATAAGCTCATTTGCCAGAAGCTTTGTTTCCGCAGGTATCGTGTAGAAATTTATAACAAAGTTCTTCAGCACCAATATCAATCCGCAGGCTGCAAAGCCTACAACATAGCTTACATATTTCAGTGTATTGGCTTCCACCTTTGCCCTTTCCGTGAAGCCCTCACCGACGGATTTTCCTATTATTATTGCCGACGCATTCGCTACACCGAATATTATAACCGCCGAAAGCTGCTGTACCATTGACGCAATGGAATTTGCCGCTACAGGGTCGCCGGCGCTGTAATTGATGTGTCCGAGTATTGCCGCCTGTATTGTTATGCCGATTGACCACATTACCTCATTTATAAATACCGGCAGTCCGTGTCTGAGTAAATCAAGCGTGAATATTTTGTTGACAAGAAGCAGATGCTTCGGTTTGAAACAAAGACGCTTATCAACAAAGAATATATATCCCCACGTAATCAGAAATTCCATTACCCTTGCTGTAAGTGTTGCTATTGCCGCACCGCGTATTCCAAGCGCCGGTGCTCCGAGATTTCCGAATATAAGCACCCAGTTCAGAAATACGTTCGTGCAGAAGGACGTTATATTTACCACCACGGATATTTTGACAAGCTCTACACTTCGTATACAGCATATCATGGTGTTACTAAGTCCGAACAGAACATACGCAAAACCGATTATACGCAGATACGATATTCCCGCGTCTATGATTTCGGGATTATTCGAATACATTCCCATAACAGTCCCCGGAAATACAAGCACTGCTATTTCCATAAGAAGCGATATGACAAACGCCGCCTTGAGTATTATTGAAAAAATCGAACGTATTGACGCAGTATCGCGTTTTCCCCAATACTGCGCGCTCAGGACTGTAGCCGCGCCGGAAAGTCCGAAGCAGACCATTGACAGTATAAAAAACGGCTGATTTGCCAGCGATGACGCTGACAGAAACACGCCTGTGTCATCAGCACGTCCAAGCATTATTGTATCCATCATGCTCGTTGCAAACGTGATAAGATTTTGCAGAGCAATCGGTATTGTCATTGACATTAAATTAAGATAAAATCTCTTTCCTTTTACTATACGCATTTTTATGCCCCCTTGCACAATAACTCCTATTATACATTGCTTTTCATAAAAACGCAATACTTTTTCTTGACTATATCAAATATAAATTATATAATTACATATAATAAAGCCGGAGGAGATATTATGCCAAAGCTTCTTTTTATTTTTAATCCACATTCAGGAAAGGGGCAGATTAAAAACTATCTGCTCGATATTACGGATATTTTTACAAAAGCAGGCTATGATGTCACTGTGCGTCCTACTCAGGCACAGCTTGACGCTTATAACTATATCCGTCTGCACGGTGATGAATTTGACAGAATTGTTGTTTCGGGCGGTGACGGAACTCTTAACGAGGGTGTTAAGGGACTTATGACGTTTGAAAAAGACAAACGCAAGGCGCTCGGATATATCCCGGCAGGTACTACAAACGACTTTGCCTCTACGCTGAATATCCCGAAAAATATGCCAAAAGCCGCTGAAATAGCCGCATACGGCACTCCGTTCAGATGTGACATAGGCGATTTCAACGGAACTACCTTTAATTACGTTGCCGCATTCGGCGCTTTTACTGATGTGTCCTACGACACACCTCAGGAAATCAAAAATGCCATCGGTCATATGGCATATGTATGGGAGGGTATAAAGCGTCTTTCAAGCCTTCCGTCCTATCATGTGAAAATAAAATACGACGGCGGTGAAATTAACGAGGAAGTATTCCTGTGCATTATTATGAATGCAACGTCTGTCGGCGGTATTATCAGTACAGAAAAGCTTATGAATGTAAATCTTTGCGATGGCCTGTTTGAAATGATTGTATTTAAACAACCAACAAACCTACTTGAGTTTCAGTCCGTACTTATCGGTCTTATGAAAGGTGAAGCGTCAGGCGAAGGATATTTTACAGTCAAATCCTCACGGTTTGAGTTCATTTCAGAGGAAAATATAAAATGGACGCTTGACGGCGAATACGGCGGAGAACCGTCACATTCCGTTATTCAGGTACTTCCCTCTGCCATGACCTTCATAGTGGATGACAATAAAATACCACAGGTACTTAATAAAGCTTCGGAAAATTAATGCCATATATTTACAAATACGACACATAAATTTAACATTGATTTTTCGCAGTAATGTTTGCATTTTTAAGTAATATAGTGTATAATGTGGTCTGTAGTTTATTAAAAGGAGAAAATTTATGGAGTCTATTGTACATGCCATCGTTAATGGATTGAGCGGTAAAATATCAAAGGAATTTATAGTTTTTATAGTATCAATGATACCAATTCTGGAGCTTAGAGGAAGTATCCTCGCGGCAGGATTTATGGAGGGAACAACGTTTCTTCCTACATACATTGCCGCGGTATTGGGAAATATGCTGCCCATACCTTTTATACTTTTGTTTATAGAAAAAATATTCGCATGGATGAAAAAAAGCAAGCACCTGCACAAGCTGCCGGACTGGATTGAGAAAAAAGCAATGTCCAAGTCGGCGCAGATAGAAAAATACGGATACTTAGGCTTGTTCCTTTTCGTAGCAATACCGCTTCCCGGAACCGGAGCATGGACAGGAAGTCTGCTTTCAGTATTATTGGGACTTAACCCTAAAAAATCCTTCTTTTTCGTATTCCTCGGCGTTCTTACGGCAGGACTTATAATTTCACTTTTGGCTTTCGGAGTTATACAGGCAATATTTTAAAACCAAAACGGCACTTTTCAGTGCCGTTTTTTTAGTTCTCCATAAAAAAAATGCGTTCATTGAATGAACGCATCTTAATTGAAGTCTATCATGAATTTTATAATTCCATCGTTGTTCATAGTATAATCTGTATATCTTACGCCCTCTTTGCTGAAGCTTGACAGTATAAGTACAAAGTTTGCCGAATCTGTCATATACAAATCTCCGCTTCTGTCAATGGAATACTGCTGTATAACATCCATAGCCTTTTGTGCATCTGCGGAGGATATCTTCAGCTTTCCTATAGCTTTTGGTTTATCAGTTTCACCCTCATTACCAACATTATAATATCTTCCATACGCTATATTATCACTTTCATCTGCAAGAGAATAACCGCTTCGCGCACTTTTTGCCGAATATTCTGCAGCATCTGCACTGTATGTCGCAATTTCCACCTCAGGCGTTATGCTTGCTACTGCTATTCCGTAATTCTCTGATGGCGGCGCTGTCTGTTCAGCCGCTGTGTCAGAAGAAATATTACTTTCCGTCTCAGATTGCACAGGCGCTGATACAGCGCTGTCTGATGTAACTGCCGAAGACTTGCTTTCTGCCGCTTTTGCAGTTTGAACAGGCTGACTTACGGACGGTTTACTGTTCGAAGCTTTTGGGGCCGGAGTGTTCGACGCTTTTTCTGATTTGTCCGCTGTCGGAATAACCGTTCCCTCAACAGGTGACAAATTTTCCGTTTTGTTTTCAGCCGATGTAACGTCCGACGTCTGCG
>CAMCPC010000094.1 GCA_945876665.1 uncultured Oscillospiraceae bacterium | reverse complement strand
TTGCCGTTGGTATTGCCGTTGGTGTTGCTGTCGGTTTTACTGTTGGCGTTGCCGTTGGTGTCGGACTCGGTGTCGGTTCTTCTGCCGATTTTACCGTATACCAGAAATTATCTATAACATCCGTTACATTTTTACCCGTACGGAAAACAATGGTATTTATATCCACATTACCGTTGTTTGTAAGACTTTCTTCTTTTACAACACTTCCTTCACTGTCAGTTATTGTATAGCTTATTGTGTGATCTGCATTGTTAATTGTATAAAGTACATTATATACGGTATTAACTTCTATTCCTGTTTCAGAAGTCTTTTTTACGGCACCGTTGCTACTCCATGAACTCCATGTAATATCATTATCATCCGTTGAGAGAACTACTATTTCTGTACACGAATTGCTGGCAGTGCTGATAGATGAAGTCTTATAATCAAAACCGAATTTTACAATTTTGTCTTTTACATTTGCTGTTGTATCTGCGTGCAATCCCAGATACGTCTTGTTACCGTTAGTATTTACATATACATTAATACCACCGTCTTTTACCTGTACAGTACCATTTGTATCAGCTCTGTTAAGGAACCAACCATTCAGTGAACCGCTGTCCCATGTAGTAATACCTGATTCCGTCACTGCTGCAACATCCTCATCAAATGTATAGAAATTATCAGGATTAGGTGTTGGTGTAGGTGTTGCTGTTGCTATCGGTTTTGGCGTTGATTCTGATGTCGTTTCATATTCCTGTGTTACCTTGATACTGTCAATGGCGGTATCAGGTGTCGCATTAGAATATAAACTTGCATTACCTCTGATAAAGCCAAAGGTAACACTGTCAGGGGTATCACTCACCTTGGTATTTGACACCAACTCTTTTCCGTCAACAGAAAGTGATGTCAGTGTATTTGTTGAAGTGTCTACCGTTGCTATTACGTTACTGCGATAAGTTTGATTATAATATTTGACATTGCTGGCGGTATAGGTCGTTCCTCCGTCAGTACTATAATATAAATAATAGTAGCTTGGAGCACCGAACCATGCCAATCTTATATTATCTCCGAACTGCAAATATGTATAGTTTGTGTCACCGCCCATATTTGTGGTATTTTTATTAATTACGCTGCCGTATCGCCATATAAGATTATATGTAACCGTTGCGCCGCTCTTTATATCAAAGTTTTTTGTCGCACTGTAGGAGCTTGACGGATTTGTTTCGGTGTAATATATATCTCCGTAATCAGCACCGGAAGCGCTGTATTGCAACTGCGCAGTTCCGCTCTGAGTCCATGCAGCGGTGTCGGCAGCCAACCATGCGGTATCGCTGTTTGTACCCATTTCATAAATGGTTTCTTCATTAATGACCGGAGGTTCTATGTAGTATCCGATATGCGGAGGTTGATTATATGCGGTCTGCTCCGCGGCAACTCCGCTTCTGTATACTCCGTCATACATAAGGGATTTCATTTTATACTTGGTATAAATATTAGTTGTATATACGCGCAAAGCGCTGCTGTCACTAAGCGGATAAGCTACTTCCTCTCTCCAGTCGCCAAATAAATCTGCCTGCAGTGAAGGATTAGCCTTAGAGCCGTTTACGCTTACGCAGCCGTCTGCTGTAAATACTGACTGCATTGAAAGAGTGTTTTTATTCCACGCCGTTATAGTCGTGCCGTCCAGAAGCTCATCATATAAATCTCCGTCCCAGAAAATACGAAAATTATTGCTGAAGCTGTAGCTTGACTCCTCATACACATCATTGCCCTTTGCAATATGAGCCGCAACCTGACTTCCTGCATTCATCTGATAATATCCGCCTGCGCCCACATTTGCCATCATTCCTCTACCGGTGTCCTTTGTCGCGCTTTTGTGGAATGTAATATCACCTGTTGCCGCGTCAATAAGCGACATACCAAAATCCAATGTAACATTCTGACCGCTCATTGTATCAGTTCCGCCGCCCTCCTCGTGTACAACGAAAAACTCATATCCGGAATGGGTAGGGTCATAATCGCCTATATGGAGTGCATCTCCATGTCCCTTGAAGGTACACCACTTCGGTGTAAGTATATCCTTTGTTGTATCAAGTTCATAGCACAGCGCACCTGTCAGCACCTCGTCCCTGCCGTCATTATCCACGTCCGCAACGGTACAGTTGTGGTTTCCTTGTCCGACATAAATTCCGTTTCCGTCTCTGTAACCGTTAATGCCCTTATAATTGCCGTTTGAGTCATAGCTTGAAGATGATGATTTGTTACTGTAAGAAGTAACATCATATGTATCAAAGCTGTATTTGCAATTTAGCTTTGAACCGTCAAAGGAAACGGCGCATGCAGCCTGACGCTGTCCGCTTCCGAAATAGTATCCGCGCATATATACGGCATATGGGGTTGTACCATCAAGATATGCCACATCTGCCGTGTAACGGTCGACTCGGTTTCCGTAGTTATCGCCCCAAACAGACACATTCACACGCTGATTGGGATAATATATTGTATCCTCTGCCGCACCTGTCTGTCCATTAAAAATAGTAAAGTATTCCGGTCCGTCCAAAATATAACCGCTGTCGTTTATATATGATGCAGTATTATCGGTTGAGTTTATTGTACTGTCACTACTTGCACTGCTTACATAAGCACCTGTACCATCCTTTGAACCGGGTGCTGTTTTACATGTAACCTCTGCTTTGCCGTCGCCGTCAAAATCATATACAAGGAATTGAGTATAATGTGCACCGGCGCGGATATTTCTGCCAAGATCTATTCTCCACAATCTTGTTCCGTCAAGCTTATAAGCATCAAGGTACACTGTTCCTGTAAGACCAGTTTGTGAATTATCCTTGCCCCAGCAATCCCATTTTACAACGATTTCATATTCACCGTCACCATCAAGGTCACCGCACGATGCATCATTGATTGCGTATTCAGCCGGATCCCATACGGCATTTTCACTTCTCCAGCTTGATATCTGATTTCCCTCAGCATCTGTAAAACCAATATATGAAGAACCGCTTGCACTTTTAAAAGTAGCAGTTCTCGGCAAAGTTGTTGCTTCCGGCTTATTGACTGCAATATCAAAGTAATTGCTTCCACTTGAAAATGCAGTCACTTCCTTACAGTTACTTTTGTTTTCACCGCTTACAACAACCTGATATTTTGAAGCTGCCGTTCCATCTGTATCAGTATAGTTGGTTGTATTGCTTTCTGTTGCTAAATATGTACCATCACGGTAAATATCAAAGCTGACATTGCTTGTTCCCGTTCCGTATACATTGTCCTCGTCTGCCTGCAATCTCCAGCTGAGATAAATTCCGCCCGTTGTCTGCATCGCAACAAGACCGCGATCAAGAGTTTCCGCAGTGCGTATCGGATTCGGCATCCATACATCAGATGATGCTGTATCAGCAAACGTCACCGCCGCAAACGATATTGCCGATACTGATACTGCCACCGCTGTTATCAGAGATATAAGCTTTTTCATATAAATTTCTCCTTCATTACTAAATGCCCTTATATTTTTATTATAATACAGAAATTCATTATTTTCAATAAAAAGTTTGAATTTTTATACAATTATTACAGCAATATGCACATATTGCACAAAAATAAGAACCTCGTACGAGGTCCTTATTTGTATATTTTAATACACATCAAAAACGCTCCGCGGTTTATTATGATATGACACGCTCAGAACAAGACCGATTGCAATCATATTAACAACCAGTGACGTGCCGCCGTAGCTGATAAACGGAAGCGGAATACCTGTAACAGGCATAAGACCGATACACATTCCGACGTTTTCAAACACATGGAACAGCATCATTGCGCCTACACCGACGCATATATATCTGCCGAAGGCATTATCCGCCTTCTGGGCAGTTTTGAAGCATTTGTAGATAAGAAGAAACAGCACTCCGACTACCACCATTGCACCGATAAAGCCAATCTCCTCGCTTATTACGCTGAAAATAAAGTCGGTGTACTTTGTAGGCAGATAACCCATCTGATTCTGAGTACCCTGCAGATATCCCTTACCCCAGAGCTGTCCCGAACCAACCGCTATTTTTGACTGAATAACGTTATAGCCTCTGTTCAGCGGATCAAGGTCAGGATTGAAGAATACCTGTATACGCTTCTGCTGATATTCCGAAAGAACATACTTATACACAAACGGCAGAGAGGCAATTCCAAGTGCGCCAAACGGTATGATATATTTATATGAAAGCTTTGCCACAAACATAAGGCAAATAAACATAAACATGAACACCAGAGCGCTTCCCATGTCAGGCTGAAGCAGAATCAGTCCTACAAGCACCCCGATATGAAGCAGCAGTCCCAGTATTACAAGCGGCTTATTTATATCATCATGCACCTTTGAAAGGTGATATGAGAACGTAACTATGAAACAGACCTTTGCAATTTCCGATGGCTGAATACCGATTGCGCCGAATCTTATCCAGCTCCTTGCCCCCCAGTCACCACTAACGCCAAAAACCAAAACCAACAGCAGTATGGCAACTGCAAATATATAAATCGGCTTTATAAGATTTTTCAGCTGTTCATAGTCAAAAAAGCACGTGGCCAACATTACCGCACACCCCAGCACCATCGCACCCGACTGCACTATAACATTAGTATTGGACTGCAGCGTTCTCGTAGCGGAATATATCATTACTATACCGAAAATCGACAGTCCTACAGTTATAATAAATAAAAACCAGTCAAACTCCATGAGAATGACAGATTTTTTAGATACACTCTTTATTTTCAAAAATATCACTCCTAAAATCCCATATAAATATATTATATAACATTATTCGATTTTAAGCAATATTTTTAGAACTTTTTCGAAGTTATTTTCTGCAATTATGTATTATCCAATCATATCGTAAATCACATCACGCATATGACACGGTGAAAGCTCTGCGCTGTTGAACAGCCTTACCATTTCTTCCACCTTCGCTCTGTCAGTGGAAATATCTGCTATATTATACTCATCATTATAACATATCCCATAAACAACATACTCTTTCCCTTCAACAATACATCGTCCCTCAGTGACTTCATACATACTTTTTACCTCTTTTTCCCATTTTTTGTACTATTTTATATCAAATGGAAATAAATTGCAATACCATGGTATTATTTGTAAACATACTGTAATAAATTACCAAATATATCTGCACACATATGCCTATTCTCTTATTTGCTCTTGGGGAATTATGCTCGTGTGAAGGAGTATTTAGATAAACAGTTTCCTCTAAAAGTAATCGGATATAATCACCTAATTTGCGCTTGCTTCTGGCGGCTAATTCTGAATATTTGTTGTATGTTGTTTCGTCAACACGAAAACTAATTGTTTTAACTTTATTTGCCATAATACAATTTTCCTTTCTTATAAATTTTAAGAGAAACAATATTGTTGTATCTCTCAGGAATATATAAAAATTGTAATGGAAACATTGAAAAACTTTGTCCAAAAAATTTGCACGAAATTTTTATTGA
>CAMCPC010000093.1 GCA_945876665.1 uncultured Oscillospiraceae bacterium | reverse complement strand
TTTACGTCCACCTCGCAGGACAGCTTATTCTCATAAATCAGCTTCTTTTCCATTAAATTAATCCTCCACAAAAATATCTCGTTAACCTCTATTATATCAGCAAAATTAACGAAATACAACTAATTTAAGGCGAAATATTCAAAAAAGGATTGAAAAAATAGTGAATATAGTATAAAATAGATTTATATAATGATCAGGAGGTACATAATATATGTGCGGTATTGTAGGATATATAGGCGAAAAACAGGCTGCTCCTATTCTTCTTGACGGACTTTCAAAGCTCGAATACAGAGGATATGACAGCGCAGGTATAGCCATTTTCAGTGATAATGAAATCAAGGTTGCAAAGGCAAAGGGCAGACTTAGTGTTCTTTCAGAAAAAACTGACAACGGCAACAGCATAAAGGGTACAATGGGTATCGGTCATACGCGCTGGGCAACGCACGGCGAACCGTCTGACGTAAACTCTCACCCCCACCTTTCAATGTCTGGCAGATTTGCGGTTGTTCACAACGGCATTATTGAAAACTACATTTCCCTTAAGAAAAAGCTTATGGACAAGGGATTTGAATTCATTTCCGAAACAGATACAGAGGTTATTGCCCACCTTTTTGAATACTACTACAAGGGCGACATTATGGACACAATGATTAAGGTTATAAACCGCGTTGAGGGTTCATATGCGCTTGGCGTGCTTTGCTCGGATTATCCCGATCAGTTTATCGCAGTAAGAAAATCAAGTCCTATGATTGTTGGTCTTGGCGAAAACGAAAACTTTATCGCGTCAGACGTAACTGCAATCCTTAAGCATACAAGAGATATTTACTACCTTGAGGACAACGAAATAGTTGTTCTTAAAAAGGACAGCGTAAAGGTTTACAACAAGGACAAGGAAGAAGTCAAAAAGGAAAAGTTCACAGTTGACTGGGACGTAAGTGCGGCTGAAAAGGGCGGCTATGAGCATTTCATGATGAAGGAAATCGAAGAACAGCCAAAGGCTATCCGTGACACGATAAGTCCGCGAATTAAAAACGGCAAAATCGTGCTTGACGATATTTCACTTACAACAGAGGACATCAAAAACATTAACAAAATTTACATTGTTGCCTGCGGCAGTGCGTACCATGTGGGTGTTGTGGGCAAATACGTAATCGAAAAGATGTGCCGTATACCGGTTGAGGTTCAGGTTGCGTCAGAATTCCGTTACTGCGACCCTATTATAACGAAAAACGACCTTGTAATCGTAATAAGCCAATCGGGTGAAACGGCTGATACACTTGCCGCTCTTAAGGAGGCAAAGAACCACGGTGCAAGAATACTTTCAATCGTAAACGTAGTCGGCAGTGCAATCGCGAACGCGTCGGACGATGTTATATACACATGGGCAGGTCCCGAAATTGCCGTTGCTACCACAAAGGCATACAGCACACAGCTTGCGGTTATTTACCTTATCGCGGCTTACATGGCTGAAAAGTTAGGCATGCTTACCTCGGGTGAATACGCAAACTTCATTGCAGAAATAGAATCACTTCCCGACAAGGTTGCCGAAATCCTTAAATCAAAGGAAGAAGTTCAGTACCTTGCCTCAAAGTTCTTCAACTGCCACTCAATCTTCTTCATAGGCAGAAACCTCGACTATGCTGTGTCGCTTGAGGGCTCGCTTAAATTAAAGGAAATTTCTTACATTCACAGTGAGGCATATGCCGCAGGTGAATTAAAGCACGGTACAATCTCACTTATCGAGGACGGCACGCTTGTTGTTGCGCTTGCGACAGGTCAGGAGCTGTTCGATAAGACCGTTTCAAACGTAAAAGAGGTCAAGGCGCGCGGTGCGGTTGTAATGGGCGTTACAACAGAAAAGCACGAGCATATGGAGGACGTTGCGGACTACATTGTAAAAATTCCGTCAACCCACGAAATGTTATTACCGTCGCTTACGGTTATTCCCTTGCAGTTATTCGGATATTATGTTGCATCGCTTAAGGGCTGCGACATCGACAAGCCGCGTAACCTTGCAAAATCAGTTACAGTTGAATAAAAATTTTCATGGGATATATCCGATTGGGTATATCCTATTTTTTCCCTTTAGAAGAATTATGTAAATTTTTGAATAATACGCAGGAAAAGAAATCATAATAAGTTCATAGCAAATAATTTTATTATGTAATATACAGGAGGAATTTATTATGAAAGCCACAGGGATAGTAAGACGAATAGATGATTTGGGCAGAGTTGTTATTCCCAAGGAAATACGCCGCACAATGCGTATCCGTGAGGGAGATCCGCTTGAAATCTATACCGAAAAGGATGGAGAGGTAATATTCAAAAAATACTCACCTATCGGTGAGCTTGGCGATTTTGCGGCAAATTACGTTGAAACACTCGCAAAGGCAAGCGGACACGGCGCGTGTATAACAGACCGCGATAACGTCATAGCCGTTTCGGGACTGCCTAAGAAGGAGCTTATTGAAAAGCCTGTCAGCTCTGAACTTGAAAACGTTATGAACGAAAAGCTTGTGGTAAGCTACAAGGACGGCAAGCCTGTTTCAATCGCGGACGGCGTAGACAAGTACAACGCCGGCGTTGTTGTTCCGATAGTTTCAGAGGGTGATACAATCGGTTCTGTACTTTTCATCATGAAGGACGGCGAAAAGCCTTCCGAGGTTGAAGAAAAGCTCGCAGAATCCGCTGCCGGTTTCCTCGGAAAACACATGGAGGGCTGAATATGAAAAACAGGCTGAAATCTATCAGCCTGTTTTTTTATCATGATCTTCTTCTCTTATCGTATTTCTTTCTGTTCTTATATCGTTCACGTTCTTCAAATCGTCTATGCTGTTCCGTTTTCCTGTGACGCTTAGCCTTATATCTTTCTTCCGGCTTCTTTTTTCTGCTCAGAAGCTTCGAAATAAAGCCGATCTCCGAAAGCCTACCTGTTTTATTCAGATAATACAACGCCACAAACGCTCCAAGCGCTATAACAGCTATTATTACTGCAACTATTACAGGTGCCGCGTTGCCTGATGTTTTCTTTTCCGACGCACCGGAA
Organism: uncultured Oscillospiraceae bacterium; assembly: GCA_945876665.1. Classification (GTDB taxonomy): domain Bacteria; phylum Bacillota; class Clostridia; order UBA1381; family UBA1381; genus Hominilimicola. The sequence continues at coordinate 2,498 of CAMCPC010000093.1, read as the reverse complement.
CTGTTAATCTCCGGCGGATCAGTCGGCTGCATAGGTCCCGGCATTTCCACAGGTCCTACAAGCGCAGAACGCTTAGCCGGTTTCGGAGTTGCAGACGGCTTTGGCGTTGTTTTGGAATCCGTCCCTGCTTCAGACCTCGGGGTTGTCGTCTTGGTAGGCTGCATTGACTTTGCAGGCTTCTTTGTTGTTGACGGCTTTGCAGTTGGCTTTGTAGTCGTTTTATTAACTGATGCAGGCTTTTGGGTTGCCTTTGATGACGATGAACTTCCCGCTGTAGTTGACGAAGTATTTGAAGCAGGCTTCTGTGTTGCATGGGCTTCAAACGTAATTACATCATTTACAGCAAAATTGAAAAGCGTAGACTTGCCCTGCACCTTTCTTAAGTGGCTCGTAAGTGCGCACAGCGCATATGATGTCGCTTCTCCGTCAGACTTATTTCCGCCGGAAGCAAAACCGCCGTCCTTTTCCTGATATGACATCAATCCGTCAAAGGCTGTGCCCTTTCTCGCAGTGAAACGGTCATCTTCATTACAGTCTATTCCCATTGTGTCAAGCGCTATAACAGTCATCGCAGTTGACTTTAAATCGCCCCAGTCACCATCCTTTGTCTGATTCTCGGACAAATAATTAAGTGCGCTGTCCACTGCATCACGCGGACTTAAGTCCAATGTATAGCCTGTCTGATTCTGCGTTATTGTATACGCGCCGCTTGTTTCATAATACGGCGCAAGAGCCGTTATGGCAACTGCTGTGGAATAGGTATCCCCGTCAAAGCTGCCATCTGTATTCTGATGTGACAGCATTCCCGCAATTATACTGTTCCTGTCTTTTATCGCCCAGTCAGGCGTCTGATAGCTGTTTGAATCAAGGGTTATAAGCGCCCATGAATATCCGTCCACACCATCTTTATCAATCGGTGCCGCTGCATCTCTGTAATATGTGCTGTCTGCAACCAAGTCCCTGCCGCCGACATTCTGTGCATCTCCGCCTGCACACATCGCAGCAAGCGCCGTACGCTGCATATCAGAAGCATTATGCTCGCTGCCGTATCCTGCCGCAATGCCGTCAAGTCCTGACAAATACGCCGCATAGTCATAATTTTTACCCATACGCTTGAGCGCCATAATATACAAATTGGAGCTGTTTGTTCCTATGCTGTAAAACGGGCTGTCATTCTCATCCTTCCACTCTATTGCGTCATTTACAGCGTCTTTCAAATCACTTTCTTTATATTCTGCGTTTACGCACAGCGTTGGCACTGCCAAAGCCGCGGCGCATAAGAACGCTATGATTTTCTTCTTCATTATTTAAACCCCTTCTGACGTTAAATACTTTATATCAATTTATCATTATACCACACATGATACTGTTTTTTCAACCGTTATTAGTAACAAATTTTTTATTTTATTTATTGTAATTAAGAAAGAAAATGTTTATTTTGTCGTTAATTTGAACTAAAACATCTGTTATTTTATTGGTTTTTTTCCATTATTGATGTATAATTATTGTGAGTGTTTTATTAGAAAGTGAGGCTATTTATGAAAAAATTTGTAAGTGCAATTCTAACTGCGGCAATGGTTTCTGCCACGGTCACATTGCCCGTTAATGCGGCTGACACCAATAAGGCTACGGAAACCATAAGCTACAGTTATTCCTACGGTGACGCAAAAACATACTCCCGAGAGATGGAAAAACTTAACAGAGGTCTTGTTGCCATCAGAACCACTGACGGCGTATATTTAAGCTGGCGCTTGTTTGACAGCGAGGACGCACGCTTTGGAAGTGCCGAAAAAAATGTATCATTTAATATTTACCGTAACGGGAGCAAAATTGATAATGTAGCAGATACAACAAACTATACCGACACCACTGCCGGCACAAGCTACTCTGTTGCGCCTGTGATTAACGGCGTTGAGGGCGAAAAATGCGATGCGGTACAAGCTATAGCTAATAACTATTTTGATATTCCGCTCACAAAGCCGGCAAATGAAACAATATATGACACTTCCGGAAATGTTTCGGCTACATATTCTTTCTTTCCGGCAGACTGTTCAACAGGCGACCTTGACGGTGACGGTGAATATGAAATAATCGTGAAATGGACTTCATCAGAACGTGATGTAGGTTCCCCCGGTGACGCTCCCGTATATTCGGGAACGGTCCATCTTGCCGCTTATAAGTTAGACGGTACAAAAATGTGGCAAAACGATATTGAACTCGGTAAGAATGTATTTTCAAGCGCGCATACTGTTCAGTTTACAGTATATGACTTTGATGGCGACGGCAAGGCAGAAATGATGTGCCAGACCTCGCTCGGTTCAAAGGACGCAGCAGGCAATTACGTTTCAAAAGCCGCAGACCCCGATACTGACATATATGCTATAACTGACGAGGAAAATGCAACCACCGATTACAGAAACGGCTGGGTAATAAATACAGGCAGAGAATTTCTTACCGTATTTAACGGGGAAACAGGCACGGCAATCGATAAAATAGAC
>CAMCPC010000092.1 GCA_945876665.1 uncultured Oscillospiraceae bacterium | reverse complement strand
TAACCCGGGTCTATACCTATTATAATCATTTTCGTTATATCTCCTTTATTTTCGTCACTTTTGCTATTGAATATATACACGTTTTGTTGTATAATATACAAAGTACAATAAATATATTTTACAATATTTTAGGAGGAATTGCAACTATGGCAAAAGAAAAAGTTGTTCTTGCCTATTCAGGCGGACTGGATACTTCAATCATTATTCCCTGGTTAAAGGAAAATTACGATTACGATGTAATCGCAGTATGCGGTGATGTCGGACAGGGCAAGGAAACAGACGGACTTGAAGAAAGAGCTAAAAAAGCAGGCGCTTCTAAGCTTTACATCGCTGATTTAAGAGATGATTACGTAAAGGATTATATATTCCCTACCTTAAAGGCCGGAGCGGTATATGAGGGCAAGTATCTTCTTGGTACTTCTCACGCAAGACCGATTATCGCAAAGAAGCTTGTTGAGATTGCTCACAAGGAAGGCGCAGTTGCTATATGTCACGGCGCTACAGGCAAGGGTAACGACCAAGTACGTTTTGAGCTTGGTATAAAGGCTCTTGACCCGTCACTTAAGATTATTGCTCCATGGAGAATATGGGATATTAAGTCACGTGAGGACGCTGTTGACTATGCAGAGGCTCACAACATTGAAATCCCTGTTACAAAGAAAGATCTTTATTCACGCGACAGAAACATCTGGCACATCAGCCATGAAGGTATGGACCTTGAGGACCCCGCAAACGAGCCTCAGCTTGACAGTCTTCTAAAGCTTGGTGTTTCACCCGAAAAGGCACCAAATGAGCCAAAGTACATAACAATCGGCTTTGAAAAGGGCGAGCCTGTTTCGCTTGACGGCAAGAAGATGGACCCAAGACCTCTTGTTGAGGAGCTTAACAGACTTGGCGGCGCATACGGCGTAGGTATCGCTGATATAGTTGAGGACAGACTTGTTGGTATGAAGTCAAGAGGTGTTTATGAAACTCCGGGCGGTACAATTCTTTATACTGCTATTCAAGAGCTTGAATACCTTTGCCTTGACCGCGACACACAGGCATTCAAGCGTCAGAGTGCTATCAAGTTCGCTGAGCTTGTATATGACGGTAAATGGTTCACACCGCTACGTGAGTCAATGTCAGCTATGTTTGACGTAATGGACGAAACTGTTACAGGTGAAGTAAGACTTAAGCTTTACAAGGGCTCTGTTACTCCTGCCGGCGCAAAGTCACCGTATTCACTTTATAATGAAGATATAGCTTCCTTCGGTGACAGCCACGAGCTTTATAGCCATAAGGACAGCGAAGGCTTTATCAATCTGTTCGGACTTCCGCTGAAGGTTCGCGCTATGATGAAGAAAAAGAACGGCTTGGATAAATAATTAACATAAAATAAATGAGGGTGCTTTACCGGCACCCTCTTAAACTATACGAAAGGATTTATACCTATGGCAAAATTATGGGGCGGCCGCTTTCAGAAAAGCACCGACAAAAAAGTAGACGATTTCAATTCATCAATACGCTTTGACAAGCGTATGTACAAGCAGGATATAAAGGGTTCTATTGCCCACGCTACCATGCTTGGCAAGCAGAATATTATCCCGAAAGAGGACAGCGATAAAATCGTTGCTGAATTGAAGAATATTTTAAAGGACATTGAGAACGGAAAAATTGAATTTGAAATAGACGCAGAGGATATTCATATGAATATCGAAAAGATCCTCATAGAGCGTATCGGCGACGCCGGCAAGCGCCTGCACACAGGCAGAAGCCGCAACGATCAGGTTGCTCTCGACATTCGTATGTATCTTATGGACGAAACAGCAGAAATTGAGGAAATGCTTTTACACACGCTCCGCACTCTTGTTGATTTAGCGTCAGAGCATACAGAAACGATTATGCCGGGATATACACATCTGCAAAAGGCGCAGCCTGTCACGTTCGCACATCATCTGATGGCGTATTTTGAGATGTTCAAGCGCGACCTGTCACGCTTGCAGGATTGCAGAAAGCGTACAAACGTTATGCCCCTTGGCAGCGGCGCACTCGCAGGAACAACATATCCCCTTGACAGAGAATTTGTAGCGGAGCAGCTTGGATTTGATGCTGTAACCCTCAACTCTCTTGACGGTGTATCAGACAGGGATTTTGTTATTGAGCTTGCAAGCTGTCTGTCGCTCGTTATGATGCACCTTAGCCGTTTTTCAGAGGAGCTTATTTTGTGGTCAAGCCACGAATTTTCATTCGTGGAAATGGACGATGCTTTCTCCACAGGCTCATCAATAATGCCGCAGAAGAAAAACCCCGACGTTGCCGAGCTTATACGCGGCAAGACAGGACGCGTATACGGTCATTTAATGGGACTCCTTACCACAATGAAAGGTATTCCCCTTGCATATAACAAGGATATGCAAGAGGACAAAGAGCCGATTTTTGACGCAATCGATACGGTTAAGCTGTGCCTGCCGGTGTTCTGCGACATGATTGCCACAATGACGGTTAAAAAGGACAATATGCTCAAAGGCTCAAAAGGCGGATTTACAAACGCAACCGATGTTGCCGACTATCTTGTAAAGAAAGGACTTCCGTTCCGTGAGGCACATGCCGTTGTGGGCAGAATGGTATTCTATTCAATCGAACACGACAAGGCGCTTGACGATTTGACAATGGACGAATTTAAGGAATTTTCCGATATTATTGATAATGATATTTACAACGCAATAAGCATGGACACCTGTGTAAACGACCGAAAGGTTATCGGCGGACCTGCAAAGGAAATTGTTGAAAAGGCAATCTCAAACGCAAAGGATTTTATTAATCAGCAGTAATATACAAACGGCTGTCAGTCTTACCGACCGACAGCCGTTTTTTAATATTTTCTGCTTATGATAAAATAACAAATCCAATATATAGCGACAAAGCCAAACAAATTATATGCGACGATTTTGCCCGCAAAATTCATATTCATCAAATACAATACAACAACTGCCAATGCCGCAGCAAGTATGTATATTGAAAACGCCAGACTTCTCGCCTTTGTCCATATCATTACATTTCTCTCGTCTGTTTCGGCTATCTCCCTTTGATGAATACTTTCCTCGTCTTTCGTTATTCTCAGATACTGTACAATTCTTGCAATACCCATTACTGCAAATACTGCTCCGAACGAAGAAATCATTTCATTCGCACCAAGTCTTGTAAAGCTTAGTCCTATAAATACCGCGCCGATTATTATATACGCAATCGCCGTATATAGTCTAACCTTTAATTTCTTTCTGAATTCCATTTTTTACTCCTCCTCAAACAAAAATAAATCCTCAATCATAACACCGAAATATTTTGCGATTTTATGCGCAAGCTGCAATGACGCATTATATTTACCGTTCTCCAACGATATAATCGTCTGACGCGTCACATCAACAGCCTTTGCCAACTCATCCTGCGTTATTTTGTTTTGCTTTCTGTATTCCTTAATCCTGTTGTCCAAATAATCACCCTCTCATCAAATGTACAGCATGCTTTACATTTTCATTATAGCACATATGTTGAAAATGTCAAGTATATTTTACATTTTCCTCCAAAAAAATAACGCTGAATTCAGCGTTATTTTTAAATCTTATCTATAACCATTTGTCCGTAGGGTATTTCCTTAAATCCCATGCGTTTATAGACATTTATTGCTTTTTCGTTATCCTTGACAACCTCAAGTCTGAAACGTTTTGAATCAGAATATTTATCGAACAGGAAATTAAAATACTGTGTTGCAAATCCCCTGCCCCTGTATTTTGAATCAACGTACAGGTCAATAATCTGCGTACATACGCCTCCAACTTCGGTTTCATAATATCGGGTCACATAGGAAAATCCTGCTATATCGTCACCCTCACAGAACACATATCCTGTCAGTATATCATTATCACTTACAGCAACATTTATATTGTCGGATATTATTTCCATTGGCACTTCGTGGTCAAGCGCATCGCTTGAATAAAATGCCCTCGACATTTCAAGCACCCTGTCCATGTGACTTTTGTTCATTACTTCAATATTCATATTAACCGCCTATCTGACACTTCAATCCTGATTTTTTCGCCACTTCCAATAGTTCCTTCATATAATCATTTGGGATAAGCTCTATGCCGTCCATTGCGTACGGTCTGTCAAGTCCCTCATATTTTCCCTGTCCGAGTCTGTGGTATGGCAATAAATGAAGTCTTTCAACTCCCGGCAGTGATGCCGCAAACATCGCTATATCATAAATTTCTTCAGGAGTAGCGTTAAATGTCGGTATTACAGGCACACGTATTGTAAGATTAACCATGCCCGATTGCGCAATTTTCCGCGCATTTTCATGTATCAGCTCATTGGGCTGAGTTGTAAATTCCTTATGCTTTGCACTGTTCATATGCTTTATATCCATAAGAACATAGTCAAGATAGGGCAGATATTTCTCTATTGTCTCCCACTTTGCAAAGCCGGTTGTTTCTATAGCCGTATTTATGCCGTAATCCTTGCACGCGTGCAGAAGATGCGGCGCAAAATTCGGCTGCAAAAGTGCCTCGCCGCCCGAAAGCGTTACGCCGCCGCCGCTTCTGTTATAGTAGAATATGTCCTGTTTTATCACGGGCATAATATCCGCAACAGTAACATCTGTACCCATGATTTTTTTCTTGCCCTCAAACATCATCGGCTGTATATCAAATTCCTGTGATTCAGGATTGCAGCACCATCTGCATCGCAGAGCGCAGCCCTTGAGGAATATGATTGTCCGTATTCCGGGTCCGTCATGGATAGAATATTTCTGTATGTCGAATATTCTGCCCCTTGCTTCCATATAATTTTCCATTATGTTTTCCTTTATGCGTTAAATGCCTGTTCTGTTCTGTTTATAATATCGTCCTGCAATGAACGCGAAAGTGTTGTAAACAATGCGCTGTAGCCGGCAACACGAACAACAAGCGATTTATAATTTTCAGGGTGCTTCTGAGCGTCAAGAAGTGTTTCCTTGCTTACAACGTTAAACTGCATGTGCATACCCTTCTGATCAAAGAACGCTCTGATATATGACGCAAAATTCTGAAGTCCCTCCTGTCCGCTGAGTGCTGATGGGTGAAATTTCTGATTATAAAGCGTACCATTTGATGCGATTCCGTGGTCAAGCTTTGCAACGGAGTTTGCCGCAGCCGTCGGGCCTAGTTTATCATAACCGCCACGCGGGCCTACGCCGTCTGCAATAGGCGTATATGCAAGTCTGCCGTCAGGTGTTGCGCCTGTCTGCGCACCAAGAGGAACATTTGCAGATACAGGATACAAGCCTGCCTGATAAGTACCGCCGCGCGGATTTTTGTAATTCTGCAATTCCTTTGTATATGTATAAGCAACATCACGAGCAAAGTTGTCTATTTCTTCAATATCATTGCCGTATTTAGGCAATTCATTTATCATTTCAAGAATTTCTTCATATCTTCTCTTCTTTGCGCTGTCCTGCTCGCCCATAAGGAACATCCTGCATATTTCAGCAATCTGCTTCTCTGTTACAGTTTTTCCGGCAGCAACAAGAT
>CAMCPC010000091.1 GCA_945876665.1 uncultured Oscillospiraceae bacterium | reverse complement strand
TTTAGTTGTCAAAAATACATTCAGCGCATCGGAGCTGTCTGTATAATCAACGCTGCAATTGAAATTTTCACTGATAAATCTCAACGGAACAAGCGTTCTGCCGTCAATAACAGTCGGAGGTACGTCGATTTCTGCTTTTTGACCGTTTATGTAAGAGTCGGGGTTATTGATATACAGCTTTACCGTGTTCTTGCCGTTTTTAATTGTGACGGTGTTTTCGTTTCCGTTGTAGTCGATATCGTTATCGCTTATACCAAGCGCATTTGCAAAAGCGCGTATCGGAACAAGCGTTCTGTCAGCGATTATGCACGGGGGAACATCAAAGGTAATCTGATTTCCGTTAAGACTAACATTAATCTGCTTGTTATTCACAATCTGTCCTGCGCCAAAACGCACAAACGCACCCAGCTTTGTGAAATTAAACTGCTTTGTGTCAATAATTGTATCGCCGCTGCGTGAGCAAACCTCAAGCGTATGACTGCCGTCGGAAATATCATTCAGGTTAATTGTAATGTTATGCGGTGAATAAACATTGCTGCCGTAGTGGTTACCGTCAATATAGTAATCAACATCGATAAATTCTGCCCCTTGCGCATATGCGTGGGCATAGATTGGGACTTGAGGACCTACGAGAGTATTGCTGCTTTGTATTTCCTTGAATGCAAAGCTGTTTTGGGAATTGCGGTGTATATATGCGCCGCTGTTGATAGCATTTCTGATAATTCCCGCCAGTTCGCTGTCAGCTTCCATATTGAAAAATTCAGTTTCGCCGTCCATCGATACATTGAAATAATTTATCATTTTGACCTGCGGGTACTTCATTATTAAATCCCAATACATATTGCGCAGCCTTAGTGATGCCCATGCTGAGGTGTCCTCGCCGAATACGTTCCTGTTGGCAACACCGCCCTCGCTTATCATTACAGGCTTCGAAATACCGTATTCGGACATGAATTTCATCAGCGGCTTCACGGAATTGGTATGCCATGCGTAGGTGTCGGTCATAAATGCCATTTTATCGTCTGTTGAAACGTCCTTTCTGCCTGTGAAATACTTTATCTGATAACAGCTTAGTCCCACCCAGTCAACATACTCGTTGCCGGGATAATAATCCGCGTACGGCTTTAAAAGCGAGCCGAGGGCAATCGGCGACCATACCATTGCAAGATTATCATATCTATGAACAATATCTGCCACTTTGCGGAAAGCATATTTATATTCTTCGCCGCTGCCCAATTCCGTATCGTTCATTTCACCGGCAAAACGCACATAGACATTTTTTCCGTATGACGCAATTGTCTGTACTGTATTTTCAATATAGTCAGTATATGCGTCTATGTTTCTTATGGTGTCGGCATTTGCCACGTTCCAGCCGAGCATCACGTTGACATTGTTGTTTCTTATCGTTTCATTGGCAGGATAATAAAAGTCCGGCTGCTGAGAATCAAATTCAATATATGTAAGGCATGTTGAAAAATCATCAAGAATGTCAGGATGTTCGGCAAGTGTGCCGAAATATACTCCCGAGCGCGGCTCAAGCCTTGCTCCGTAATAAGGGGCGCTGTCCGTATCGCCTTCCACATATACATTCAGCTCGCTTCCCTTTACAAGCTGCTTTCTCATATCATATTCTTCCGCGCCCTCCCATGCAAAGGCGGCAGTACCTGACAGCATAATAACGGCTGTAAGCAGTGAAATAAGTTTTTTCATTTTTTACCACTCCTTAATTAAAAAATTGATAGCTTACATCATCCACTTTTATGAGTGTTCCTACAAGAGAACCGTCTTCGCGTACAACACTGTAATTTTCTCCGTCGCTGACAAGGTCTACGCGGACAACGGTCTTATCATATTCAATATTGTAGAAGTTGCATAAGCCCTCCTGATCAATATACGGCTTCATTATCTGCGTGTCACCGTAGGTAAAGGCAGCAATGCTGTTTGTGAAAGGAACATTTGTGAGATGGCGCATACAGCCTGTTATGTCGGCGTAGTTTCCGCTTGCGCCGCGTATGTGGTCGAGGTAGTGTATACATCGGGTTTCCTCGTAGGAATGCTGACCGCCGAACAGATATGTGTTTTTGTTCACGTCTGTGATACGTTCGGGCGTGTCAAGATCTATAAGCTGCTGTGTGATGTATACGTCAAAATCGGAGGTTTTCTGATAATCACATACTTCACCGATACCTGCGATAGTGAAGATAAATGCGAAAAACGTAAGCGCCGGCGCGCATAGTATTCTGCTCAATTTGTACGGCAGCAGCATAAGTATTTCATCAATTACAATTCCTATACCGAGATAGGAAAAGTACACAAGCCTAAGAGGTATTCTGTCCGAGCCGAGGACGAAATTCAGGATAATTCCGCCGAAGAAAAGGGCAATTCCAAGCGCAAGAATTTTGAATGAAAATCTGCGTTTCTTTATGCACAATGCGGAGAATATTCCAAATCCAAGAGACAGAACCAAAAGTCCTGCAAGCTTTATGAATTTGTGACCGCCGAGAATTACTAAAAGTCCTTTTGAAAAACCATTTTTCATAAGCTCCACGGATTTTGTTAAGAATATGTCCTTTATGTATTGCGCAACGAGAGCGGCATGCTCCATGAAATTGTTTTCGACAATTCCTCCGCGTGATTCAATTTCGCCCGCGCCCGAATTAAGAATGTAATAAAGACCTATAAGGCATATCTGCGCAGATAGAATAATAACGGGAATAAGTGTCTTTTTGTCCTTATAATTATTCCATATAATAAACATCGTCAGAATTACGTAGATAACAATTGCAGGCTCATAAAAACCGACACTGATAAGTCCGAGTACTGCGTAGAGTATAAGACTGCCCGTGCGGCGGCTTTTATAATAATTGTCAAGGGCAAATATAGCCGCGCCGATAAAGAGCAGCGAATAGCAGACGCGTGTTGCGGCGGCGAGCCAGTATGTAGCTTCAAATCCGACAGGGAACAGGCACAAAATACACATGAAAAATCCCGCGCCTGCCGCATTATTTCGGCGCAGTGTTCTGATTATGAGAAATGCTCCGACGAGAAGCGCAAGTGTTACCAAAAGCTGCGCAATCCATATGTGTCGGAACAGCGGTGCGTTCACAAAGCAGTCGAAAACCCCTGCAAACGGGCGGATTGAAAATTTTTCGTTAGGGATTGCAAATTCCCTTATTCTGTCCGCGGCATTTGTATATAAGTCGCCGTACAGAAACCAGTCGTCCATGACGGGCTTGTAGCCGCCCGTCAGAAAGCGCTGTACAAGCATAAGCATACCGAGAAATGCGGTCATAATCAGTTCAGGGACATTTTTGCTTTGCAAAACGGCGCTTAATTTGTTTTTGAAAGAATTTATATCCATTTACGTTCCTCCGCGATTAAATACTGATACAAAAACAGGCGTGTAAGACACGCCCGCATATGTTATGTAATATTACTCATAAAGATGCTCAAGTATCTGAACAACCTCAGGCTTTGTCGGCACGCGCGGATTTGTCGCTGTACATGCGTCGGCAAGCGCTTTTTCTGCCATAGAGTCTATAGCGTTGAAGTATTCTGTCTTGTCAATTCCGCACTGTGAAATTGAAATTGGAATATTCATTTCCTTAAGCATGAATTGAATCCAGCCTACAAGGGCACGGATTGTTGTGATTTCATTGAAGTTGTTAACGCCGAGAAGCTTTGCCACGTTTACGTATTTTTCAACGCACTTCGGATATTCCTTCTGACTCTTTGAATGCTTGTTAATTCCTGAATTGTATTCAATTACATGAGGAAGAAGCATTGCGTTTGCTCTGCCGTGCGGGATGTGGAACTTGGCGCCTACCGCATGAGCAATGCCGTGGTTAAGTCCAAGCGATGCGCTGTTAAAGGCAAGTCCTGCAAGACATGACGCAACGTGCATCTTCTTTCTTGCGTGTTTATCGTTATTGTCAAGATATGAACGCAGCAGGAATGTACCGCAAATTTCGATTGCCTTTTCCGCAAGTGCGGCGGAAAATTCGTTGTTGTTGATGCTTACGTATGCTTCGATAGCGTGTGTAAGCACGTCCATGCCCGTATCGGCGGTGACATTTGCAGGAACACTTTTTACAAGGTCTGCGTCAAGAATTGCCTCCGTCGGAAGCATACTTTCCGATACAAGAGGATATTTAATGTCGTTTGACGGATCAGACACAACCGCAAAAGAGGTAACCTCCGAGCCTGTACCTGATGTGGTCGGAATGGCGATAAGAGCAACCTCTTTTTCTGTTGCTCTCGAAGCAAATTCGCGGATTGACTTTGCACTGTCTATGGCGCTTCCGCCGCCTATCGCAATAACCACGTCAGGGTCGTAATCAAGCATTGCCTTTACGCCTATTGAAATCTTTTCAATAGGTGGGTCGGGAACGACGTCTGAAAATACCTCAAATTCTGTATATCCGTCATTAAGTCTTATAGTAATCATCTGAAGCATACCGCTTTTTGCAACGAATGGGTCAGTGATGATAAATGCCTTTTTATACGGCAAATCGGCAAGTCTGTCAAGCGCATTGTCGCCGAAATAAATTTTCGTTCTGATATCGAAACTTTTCATTTGTTTCACTCCTGTTTCATTAATACAATTATTATACAATATTCAAACAAATATTACAAGGGTTAAACGAAAAAATAATGCGGAAAAATTAAATATAGCTCTATTGCAATTTTTATATGTGTATGCTATAATATACGATAGATTAGTTTAGAGTAGATTAGAGGAGGATTCAGTTATGAAGGAATTATTGAGAAAAGTAGTGGACGGTCAGGACCTTACACGTGAGGAAGCCGCAAGGGCAATGGATATGATGCTTGAGGGAACAGTTTCGCCTGTTCTTGTATCGTCGTTTCTTACTGCGCTGCGCATGAAGGGCGAAACAGTCGAGGAAATCGTCGGCTGCACAGAGATGATGAAGTCAAAGGGCGGCAGTGTAAATCTTGACACCGATGAATACATAGATTTTGTGGGAACAGGCGGCGACGGAACGAATACATTCAATGTTTCCGCCACGTCAATGTTCGTATGTGCCGCAGCAGGTGTTACTCTTGCAAAGCACGGCAACAGAGCCGCTTCTTCAAAGAGCGGCAGCGCTGATTTGCTTGAGGCGCGGGGAGTAAATATAATGCTTGAGCCGGAGCAGGTTGAAGAATGTATAAACGCGACAGGTATGGGCTTTATGAATGCTCAGAAATTCCATAAGGCAATGAAAAATGTTGCACCTATAAGAAAAGAAATCGGAATACGTACAATATTCAATATGCTCGGACCTCTTTCAAACCCGTCGGGCGCTACAAGACAGGTTATCGGCGTATTCAGCCGTGAAAAGGTTTCCGTATTTTCAAATGTAATGCAAGAAATGGGCGTTAAGAACGCCATGGTAGTTTGCGGCTGTGACGGCATGGACGAAATCACCGTTACGGGTAAGACATACGTAAATGAAATAAAGAACGGCGAAATTATTGAATATGAAATTGACCCGAAGGATTACGGCATTGAATACGCAAATAGTGAGGATATAACAGGCGGCAGCGGCGCGGAAAATGCGGAAATTGCAAGGAAGATTTTCGCGGGCGAAAAGGGCGCAAAGCGCGACATTGTTCTAATGAACA
>CAMCPC010000090.1 GCA_945876665.1 uncultured Oscillospiraceae bacterium | reverse complement strand
TATTCATTCCCCGATATTGAAACCACTGCTTCACTCACAAAAGACGACCTTGCTGTAATACGTTCAGGTTTTCGGGACAAGTATATTATGGACGCCGCCAAAAAATTCAGAAGCGGCGAGCTGTCAGATAAATATATAAAATCCTTATCCACGCCTGACGCAAAGAAAGCGCTTATGAGTATAAACGGCGTCGGCAACAAGGTAAGCGACTGCATACTTTTGTTCGGACTCGGACGTGTTGACTCATTCCCTGTTGATGTATGGATAAAACGCGTCATGGAATACTGCTACTTTGACAGCAAGCAGCAAAGCATAGATACAATTTCAGAATTTGCAGATAAGCATTTCGGCGATATAGGCGGATTTGCCCAGCAATATCTGTTTTTCTACGCAAGAGAAAACAAAATCGGTACAAAGTAATCCTTGTCTGCCCACAGACAGGATTTACAAAAAAAGATGTGGGCGGAAAGGCATGGAAACAAAGCGTGTTAGTTGATTTAAAAAGAATGGTCGCATATATATGTCCGTTCTGCTCCAACATTTCATCAAAGGTACTTTCTATTTTTAATTTTTCGGGAGCGGAAAAGGTACAGCTTATATGTCCTACTCACGGATGTCATGAAACATGCGTATATATTACGCCTAAAAACTCAAAATATAAGTTGGATATTGAGTGTCCGCTCTGCGGTGAAACACATTCATACACAATATCACAGGAACACTTCTGGCACAAGCCGCTTATCACATACAAATGTCCGGTGGCAGGAATAGATATTTTCTTCGCAGGCGAAAAACGCGAGGTTGAGAAATTGCTCAACGAAAGCTCCGATATGTACTCGGACGTTATCGACGGCTTTGACGAGGACGAGGAGGATGAATCCTTTAATCTTCTGTATGCAATTATCGAAAGGCTTCACATTCTGAAAGACGGTCATCATATTTCCTGCGTATGCGGAAATGAAGATGTTGAGCTGAACGTGGTAAACGGTAATATAATTATTACCTGTCCCCGATGCAGAAAATCAAAGGTCATTGAAACAAATGAGGAAAATCTTCTGCGTCTTTTAAACGCTCACGCAATTGTGATTGGTGATTGATAATTAAGCGATTTGGCTGACAGTTTTTTGTCAGATAAATAAATCAATATATTTTACTTAAATTTCAAGGAGGAATTTTAAATGTTAGTTTCAGCAACAGAAATGTTGAAAAAGGCAGTAGCAGGCAAATATGCCGTAGGCCAGTTCAACATCAACAATTTGGAATGGACAAAGGCAATACTTGCCACAGCACAGGAGAACAATTCACCTGTAATCCTTGGCGTATCTGAGGGCGCGGGCAAATACATGACAGGCTTCAAGACAGTTGCCGCAATGGTAAAGGCTATGATCGAAGAAATGAACATCACTGTTCCTGTAGCGCTTCATCTTGACCACGGAACATATGACGGCTGCTACAAGTGTATCGAAGCAGGCTTCTCATCAGTAATGTTTGACGGTTCACACTTCCCTATCGAAGAAAACGTTGAAAAGACACAGGAGCTTGTAAAGGTATGTCACGAAAAGGGTCTTTCAATCGAGGCAGAGGTAGGCTCAATCGGAGGCGAAGAAGACGGCGTTGTAGGTGCGGGCGAAATTGCTGACCCGAACGAATGTAAGAAAATCGCTGACCTTGGCGTTGATTTCCTTGCAGCTGGTATTGGTAATATCCACGGCAAGTATCCGGAAAACTGGCAAGGTCTTGACTTTGACGCTCTTGCAAAGACAAAAGAGCTTATCGGCGACCTTCCTCTTGTTCTTCACGGCGGCACAGGTATTCCGGCTGATATGATTAAGAAGGCAATTTCACTTGGCGTTGCAAAGATTAACGTTAACACAGAATGTCAGCTGTACTTCCAGGAAGCTACAAGAAAGTACATCGAAGCAGGCAAAGACCTTGAGGGCAAGGGCTTTGACCCAAGAAAGCTTCTTGCGCCGGGTACAGAGGCAATCAAGGTTATCGTTAAAGAAAAGATGGAGCTGTTCGGTTCAATAAACAAAGCATAATTTTTGTAATTTATAATCACCCCTTATCATACTATTTGATAAGGGGTGTATTTTTATGATTAACAAGTTCAAAACTTTTTCTGTCATACTTTTTGTATCCGTCCTTTACTGCTGCATTCTCGGAATGCTTTTCAATAATATCTCGACCGTTCCCGTACTTTCAACAAGCGCATCAGAGGGCGTGCGGCTTCCGATTGTGATGTATCACAGTGTTTTAAAGGATACCGAATTGTCGGGAAAATATGTAATTACTCCCGACACCTTAAAAAGCGACATACAGTATCTACATAATAACGGATACACGTTCGTAAGCGCACAGGAGCTGATTGATTATACGGAAAATAACGGTACATTGCCTGACAAGCCTGTTCTTCTCACCTTTGACGACGGATTTTACAACAATTACGGTTATGTCAAGCCTATACTTGAAAAATACGGTGCAAAAGCCGTAATCTCCGTTGTAGGCAGCTATACGGACGAGTATTCGGAAAGTAATATTGCTAACATGACATATGGCTATGTCCGTTGGAGCGATGTATATGATATGTTTCTGAGCAATCGTATAGAGATAGCAAACCATTCCTACGGCTTCCATTCCAACAATAACGGCAGAAACGGCTCAAAACGCAACAAAGGCGAGGATATAAATACTTATAAAAAAGTATTCTACGATGACACAAAAAAGGCTCAGGACAGATTTATGACCAAAACAGGCTTTTCTCCATATATCTATACATATCCATTTGGCGCTTACAGTGATGAAACAACTGATATTTTGAAGGATATGGGCTTTAAAATGACCCTTACCTGTAATGAAGGCATAAATTCAATAACAAAAAACCCTGATTCACTGTTTCTTTTAAAGCGGTATAACCGCCCGAGCGGTATTTCATCTCAGGATTTCTTTTCCAAAATACTTGATAATTGATAATGACAATAAAAAAACTCCTGAAAAATCAGGAGTTTTTTTGCTATTTATCTTTACCGGTAAGCAGATAGTATTGGACAGCTTCATACTTTCGCAGCGGTTCAGACAGTTTGACATCATTTTCATACCATACACCGCCTGCGTTGTAATGTCCCATACCGTTTATCTGGGAAATTTCTTTACTTATTTCCTCGGTAAACTCACCAACTTCATTTTTCGGTACACCTGCCGTATCAAGGATAAGATTAGACAGGAAGTTTGGACTTGTCTGAACATTGCTCTTGCTTTCTATATCATAATTAGCCCATATCACAAACGGAATCTTATATCGCTGCTGAAGCTCTTCAAGTGACAGCTTAGAAAGAGGCTTTCCGTACAGCTCCTCAAAAAACTCCTGTTCAACGGCAGGCTGATGGTCACCAAACATAAGCACTACAGTACGCTCATCATACCGCTTCAAGTAATTGATAAGCTCCTTAAATGCCTCATCACTTTCTCTGATAAGCGACAGATACTGCTCCGTTTCCTTATAGCGTCCCTGCATATCAGAAATAGTAATCGTAGGGAATTCCGCACCGTCATACGTATATCCGCCGTGGTTCTGCATTGTAGTATTGAACAGGAATAATTTCTCATCCTTATCCTTTTCTTCAAGGCTCTTTATAATTCCCTTATATGATGTTCTGTCACTGATATAATAACGTATGTATTCCCATTCATCCTCCGGAATCAGCTTATCGAAATTATCAATGCTGATAAATTCATCGAATCCCATAAGGTCATATACCTTCTGCCTGTTCCAGCATCTGCCCAGATACGGATGCAGCGCAACAGTCTTATATCCTTTTTCTGAAAGATATGACGGCAGCGCAAAATCATACGGCTTTGACGCATACTGAAGGTACGGAGTTGAACCGTTGGGCAGAAGTCCCATTGAAAGTCCTGTCAGAAATTCAAATTCCGTGTTGCACGTATAGCCTCCGAAAGGTGAAACAAGAAGCTGACCCTTAATCGTGTTCTTTGACATATCGTTTACAAACGGCATATAATCCTCATTGGTTTCAAAATCTCCCACAGTTTTCAAATCAGCAAAGCTTTCATTCATAATCACAATAATATTGGGATTATCCTGTGTTTCAGCCGTTTCCTCATTTTTATTTGCCGCAAGAAGGCTCTTTGCCTCCTCCTCATTATATCCGTCAGGCTTATGCAGAATCATTTTTCTTACATTGATATAAAAGCTGTACAGCGTTCCATGTGTGTTGTTTGCATGGTACTGGTCAAAAAAATCCATATCCACATCTGAATAGTCTACTGCCGAAAGGGAAAGCATAAATACTAATACGATACTGACTCCGCATACCGGAAAAACTATATTTTTATGTCTGAAATTCGGTTTGTAAGAAAATCTTGCCGCAAGCACAATAAGAAGCGCCACTATTATCGTTGCGGCAATTATAGGATAACGCATCTCAAACGTATAATTCTCGGCAACCTGCGCCGCTGTTCCGATTGCAAGGAAATCGCTCGGTATCAGCGGTGTGCCGCGCAGTACATTTACAACAAAGCTTGCCAGATTAAATACATATGAAATTATTGTTGTTATTATAGTGCTCCAGCGAAGACTTCGAGTTATTGCAAGAATTATTGCCATAATCGAAACATAAAACATTACATTTATAAAATATATTCCGAACGAATATTCTGCCGCGCCCGAAAGTATCATTGCTATCTGCATACAGAAAAACGGTGTAAGCGCAAATATAGCTATAGAAATCACCTTATAAAGCTTTTCAGATATTTTGAAATCTACTACAACGAGTCCCCAGAAACCGATTACAAGTACATACGAGGTTAAATATACAAAATAATCAAAGCTGTCATCTACAAGAAAAATCCCCGTATTCACACTTATAAACGTCCAGAGAGCTAAGGAAGCTATGCTTCCGAACAGTATCCACGGCCATTTCTTTAGTGATATCATTTCTTATTTCTCCTTAACTATTTCCAGTGCCTTCTGAAGCTGTACATCCTTGTCATGCTCTATCATCGATGAATATGTGTCCTTGTACTCCTCCGGCATTTCAACCTTTACATCCGGCTCAATTCCTATCTCATGTATGCACACACCATTTGGTGTATAATACTTTGACGAAGTAAGCGATATTCCCGAACCGTCAAAAAACGGATACACGTCCTGCACTATTCCTTTTCCGTAGCTTGTTTCCCCCACTACGGTCGCCTTTCCGTAATCCTTAAGTGCTCCGGTAAGCACCTCTGAGGCGCTGGCGCTGTTTCCGTTAATCAGTATCACCATCGGAATATCAACACATTCAGCATCAGATTTATAATACTTTCTTTCACCCTGCTTGTTTTCGGTATACGTTATCATTCCCTCCGGAAGCAGCTTATCCGCAATTTTGCAAGCCTCCGTAAGCACCCCTCCGGGATTGTCGCGAAGGTCTATTATAAGCTTCTGCATTCCCTTTCCCTGCAGCTCACTCAGGTTATTGGTGAATTCACTATATGTGCTGTGTTCGCCGTTTTCCGACTCCATATTAAAGCCTGTTATGCGCATATATCCTATATCGTCAGACAGCATTTCAGATTTTACCGAGTCAGAGGATATATCCCGTCTTTCAATGTTAAGGTTAATTTCCTCTGTTCCGTTTCGCAGAATTGTTATATTTA
>CAMCPC010000089.1 GCA_945876665.1 uncultured Oscillospiraceae bacterium | reverse complement strand
CCGCTTTTACTTATCGGCAAAGGCACAATCGCAGTTGCTGTCTGCATGACGGGCATCACGCTTATCCGGCTGATTGCAAGCGCTGTTTTCTGCGTAAAACGGCTTGGCATGAAATTTTGCTTTGCCCTCGACATGTCCCTTTTTAAACAGCTTTGTGTGTTTTCGTTTTTTGTGTTTCTGAATATTGTGAGCGACCAGATTAACTGGAACGCGGACAAGACACTTTTAGGAATTTTCAAGGGTACGGACAGCGTGACAGCCTATTCGCTCGGCTCACAGTTCAACAGCTACTTTCTGACGTTTTCCTATGCGCTTTCTTCCCTGCTTTCACCGCGCGCGTACAGAATTGCCGCATTGAAAAAAAGTGACAGCCTGCTTTCAAAATTCTTTGCAGGGTTCGGCAGAATACAGCTTGCCGTTATGGCGTACATATTTATGATATTCATTGCGGTCGGCAAGCCGTTTATAAGGCTGTGGTCGGGAATTGACAGCGACATTCCTTATTATACCGCTCTTCTTCTGATTTCACCGCTGCTTGTAACCTCCATACAGTCAATCGGAATTGAAATTCAGCGTGCAAAGGATATGCATCGCTTCCGTTCCGTTCTGTATGTACTGATTGCGTTTGGAAATATCCTTTTGAGTATTCCGCTTTGCATACTCTGCGGTGAGCTTGGATGCGCGTTGGGCACTTGTCTGTGCCTTGTAATAGGTAACATTATTATAATGAACATCTATTATCACAAACGTGTGGGGCTTGATATGCTTTACTTCTGGAAAGAAATATTTAAATTGCTTCCCTCATTTATTATTCCTGCAATAGCTATTATTCTTCTGCGGAGTTTTGTGCAAAGCAATATCCTATCTATCATCGCAGGCGGTATGGTATTCTCTCTTTTGTACTGGTTGTCGGTATGGTTTATCGGGCTCAACAAAACAGAAAAGCAATATATTAAAGGGACTGTAACGTTAAAAAGAGCATAGAGTCTGCTTGATTTCAGATGCAGAACGAACACTCTTTATTTCTGTTTCTCTTTTCCTTTATTAAAGGTGAATTTTTTTAGAAACAAAAATGTAATCGGAATACCTATAACAGCCGCTAAAGCATACGCAATAACACTTGGTCCATGAACAAAGTGATCAAACAAATATACTATAATTGTTTGAATGATAAAATTAGGCACATATGATATAAAGAATTTTATAAACTTCACAATGCTTAATTTTTCTTTAAATGTTATATAGCTATTTAATAAATATGCTACAATATTTGAAGTTATATATCCCGGAAAAAATGCAAGTGTTGTATTGGGTATAAATATCGAATATATTGTTGAGAAAATTACGTTACTCACCGTATTTATTCCGCCGACTATAAGGAATGACAAAAACTCCCTCGAAAAAAACAGCTTAAGTTTTGACGGCTTATATTCGTTCCATTCCACAAGCTCTGTGCCGCGAATTATTTTTGCTGTTTTAGCAAGATTTGCAAGCGGCGCATCCGACAGGGAATCCGAATAAAACTCCTCACATACCGCATCAGGGAAAATCTCATAAAGACGCTTTACCTTTTCTTCTCCCCAACAGTTTTCGCCTGTGTATAAGCCTGTTTTCTTATCAACTCTTGAGGCTATCAGATGTTTTATGCCAAGTCTTTTGCATATCGGTTCAAGCAAAAATTCGGGCGAAGCTGAAATAATTATATCGTCCTCTTGCTGTCTGTCCCTATACCACTGCTTGACCTTATTTTCATTCTTATTCCAGAAATTCTCCAATGAGCTGTCAATATCGGGAACATATCGCAGAAAACGATACATTTTTTCCTTGAACTGCGTCTTTGATTTTACACCCAGAATGTACATCAAAAACGCCCACGCCATACACGGCACACTCAGAAGTATCTTCGGATACTTTTTCAGGCAATAGAAATAAAAATCCTTTGTGCTGTCACTATCATAAATGGTTTCATCGAAATCGTATATGTTCAAAATAAAATCACCATAGCCTTTCTGCCTGCAAATAGTAATAAAAAAATTCAACACCTTAATTGCAGGCAGATAAGGCGTTAAATGGTGATTTATGCCCATGTGAACAACGCTTGCGTTGTAGGCGTGTTGCATCAGCAACAAACGCCGTAGCAAAAGCGTTTTCGCCTTTGGGCGAAAAAATCGCACGGGCAATTAAATCTGATAGTGTGAATTTTCACACTATCCTCCTATTTCAGCAATACAACGGCAGTCGCGGATATTCCCTCGCCTCTGCCCTCAAAGCCAAGCTTTTCGGTAGTGGTAGCCTTGACGTTTATTGCGTCAATATCCACATCTAAATCCTCCGCAATATTTTTGCGCATCTGCTCAATATACGGTGACATTTTCGGACGCTGTGCAACGATTGTCACATCAGCATTTTCCACCGCATAACCCTTTTCTGATATTTTCTTTACCACCTCACGCAGCAGTATGCGGCTGTCCGCACCCTTATAGCGCTCGTCCGTATCAGGAAAATGCTTTCCTATATCGCCCAGCGCCGCCGCGCCGAGAAGTGCGTCTGAAAGTGCATGAAGCGCCACATCTGCGTCACTGTGTCCTAAAAGCCCCTTTTCATACGGAATTTTGACTCCGCATATTATGCAATCTCTGCCCTCTACAAGCTTGTCCTATTCTCATATCAAACACCACGCTTTCTTAATATTCTTTCTCCGACTATCATATCCTCGGGAGTTGTCAGCTTAATATTGTCATAGCTGCCCTCGCTTATCTTTATTTTCATGCCGTAATGCTCAGCTATCATACAGTCGTCCGTTGCCTCAAAGCCCTCCTTTTCAGCCCTTTTATGCAGCTCAAGTATTTTATCATTATAAAAGGTCTGCGGCGTCTGAATAAGATATGTGCTTTCGCGGTCAACTGTTCCCGATATAAATCCATCTGTATCCGCACTTTTAAGCGTGTCCTTACACTTTACACCCACTGCCGCCGCACCGTATGTTATACAGTCATCTATTGAATTATTTATTTCTGTTTCCGTAACAAGAGCCCTCGCTCCGTCATGTATAAGCACAATATCACCGTCAGCCTTCATAAGACCGTTCATGACTGACTGCTG
Source organism: uncultured Oscillospiraceae bacterium (assembly GCA_945876665.1). GTDB lineage: Bacteria > Bacillota > Clostridia > UBA1381 > UBA1381 > Hominilimicola. Next base: position 2,805 of record CAMCPC010000089.1, on the reverse strand, counting down.
ACGAGTCAAGCCTCCCTCCGTAATGCACTTAATCTTGTTAAATTGATATTTTTCTGCAAGCGCTGTACATTCATCTATGTCGTTCTTCCCTGTCACAACTATGATATTATCTATTCTGTTGTTCTTCTCAAATGCTGAAATTGTATAAAAAAGCACCTCTTTACCCATTATTTTAAGAAATACCTTATTTTTGTCAGCACCCATTCTTGTACCTTTACCGCCCGCCACAATCACCGCTGTAATCCTCATAAATTCCTCCATACACAAAATCAGCACATTCCACTATTATGAAATGTGCTTTTCCCTAAACCAGTGCCTCCACTGTATCATTCATTATGCTTTCAATATCACTTATATCAGCAACCTCTGATAAAACAAGCTCACTCACTACAATCTGCTTGGCAGAGCCGAGAGTTTTTCTTTCACTTGTTGAAAGTCCCTTTGTTCTGTCACGGTACATAAGCTCCTTAACCACACCAAGCACCTGATAAATATCACCCGACTTAACCTTTATGAGGTTATCTCTCTGACGCTTATTCCAGTTGCTGTCGTCCTCAATCTTCGCATCACGGAAGCACTGAAGCACCTTCTTTGCCTCGTGTTTATCTATAATGCCACGAATACCGATACTGTCAACGCTGTCAATAGGGATATTCGTAACCATATTACCTATAGCAAATCTGACAACATAGTATTGACGCTTTTTGCCGACAATATCCATTTCTTTAATTTCTTCTATTGTACCCGCACCATGCATGGGGTGTACAACCTTATCGCCGACGCAATACATCTTACTTTACCGCCTTTCTACCCAAAACTAAAATTCCTTATATATATTTTAACATAAATCTTCCCAAATGTCAAATTTTAATATTCTATCATAGTTACCAAAAAAAATCAAGCACTTTTGGGATATTTTTTCAAGAAATTATCAGTAATATCTGGCAGGAAATACAAAAGGATGCCTGACAGCATCCTTTTGCATTAATCTTATTTTGTATTGTCGGGAATAATCTCTTCAAGTCTGCCTGTTGCGGTAATCGCAAGACCTTGCAGAAGATTTTTCTGCGCATCGTTCGCACCGCTGCCGGCAGTTATTTCAATTATACATCCTCTGTCATAGACATGGATAGTCGGGAATGCAATATATGCCTCCTGACCTATACCTCCGATAAGCTCAGCGCTCGGGCGTGACGCTTTATCCTGTTCGTACTTTTCAAAAAGCTGCTGATAATCAATCGTATCGGTAAACTGAGTAATCTTTACGTTTACAGTATCCTGCTGACCTATAGGCTCACTTCTGTAAAGCACGCTGCCCACATTTCCCTCACGCGTTGTGCCGGACGGTTCAACAACAGGAACATATCCCGCAATTGCCGCCACATCATCAGCAGTTATCAACGAAGCAGGGTCAATTTCCGGCACAGGTGTCGGAGCAGGCTTCGCAAAAAGTCCGCCTCCGTTTCCGCACGCACACAATCCAATTATCATAAGCAGACTTGCCGCTATAAGCAATACTTTTTTCATATTTTTTCCTCCAACGGATTATTTCATTGCAATAGCTTCCTTCACATTCTTAACAATGTTTTGAGCTGTCAGACCATATTCCTCAAACAATTCAGCCGGCTTACCTGACTTACCGAAACGGTCCGTACCGATAATTTTTACGGGTACCGGCGCATTAGCACATACAACCTCTGTAACTGCGCTGCCAAGACCACCCATTATATAATGTTCCTCGGCTGTTACAATAGCGCCTGTTTCCTTTGCCGCCTTTGTTATTATCTCTTCATCAATAGGCTTTATTGTGTGAATATTTATTACTCTTGCGTCAATGCCTTCACCCTTCAAGATTTCGGCAGCCTCAAGAGCCTTGCCTACCATCAGACCTGTCGCAATAATTGTTGCGTCATTGCCGTCCTTTAATTGAACACCCTTGCCAAGCTCAAATTTGTAATCCTCGCCGTTTACATCGTCAACGGCAAGACGTCCAAATCTCATGTATACAGGGCCGTCATGGTCAATTGCAGCCTTTACAGCCTGCATAGCCTCAATATCATCGGCAGGATTGATTACAACCATATTCGGGATTGAACGCATAAGCGCAATATCCTCAAGACACTGATGCGACGCGCCGTCCTCACCTACGGAAATACCTGCGTGAGTTGCGCCGATTTTAACGTTAAGCTTTGTGTAGCCAATTGAGTTTCTTACCTGTTCAAAAGCTCTGCCTGCGGCGAACATTGCGAATGTCGAAGCAAACGCAATCTTGCCTGTTGCGGCAAGTCCTGCGGCAACGCACATCATGTTGCCCTCGGCAATACCCATATTTATAAATCTGTCCGGATATGTTTTCTTGAACATATCTGTTTTTGTTGACTTTGAAAGGTCGGCATCAAGCACAACAATATTCGGGTTATCACCGTACTTTACAAGCGCCGCTCCGTATGATTCTCTTGTAGCCTTCTTTGCCATTATAGACTCGCCTCCAATCCCTTGATTATCTCGTCAAGCTCTGCGATAGCCTGATTGTATTCGTCCTCCTTGGGCGCTGCGCCGTGCCATGCAGGATTGTTCTCCATAAATGATACGTTCTTGCCCTTTACAGACTTCATAATAATTGCTGTAGGCTGTCCCTTTGTAGCCTTTGCTTCTTCAATTGCCGCAAGCAGCTTTTCAAAATCATGCGCGTCTGTCACGATAACATGCCAGCCGAACGCTTTAAATTTCTCATCAATAGGATTAGGGTTCATGACTTTTGAAATATCACCGTCTATCTGCAAGCCATTGTTATCAATAAAGATT
>CAMCPC010000088.1 GCA_945876665.1 uncultured Oscillospiraceae bacterium | reverse complement strand
TTACCGAATGCCATTGACTGTACGTTAACGGCTGTACCCCATGAGTAAGGAATATCGTTATCACGGCGGTATACGTTAGCACGTGGGTTGTCCCATGAACGGAATACTGCTTTAACAGCGCCCATAAGCTGTTCCTTTGGATCTGAAGGGAAGTCCTCGCCGATCTTTGACTTGTATTCAGCCTTGAACTGTGAAGCAAGCTCTTTCAAATCGTCAGCTGTAAGGTCAACGTCAAATGTAACACCCTTTTCTTCCTTCATCTTGTCGATAAGCTCTTCGAAATACTTCTTACCAACTTCCATAACTACGTCAGAATACATCTGGATAAATCTTCTGTAGCAGTCCCAAGCCCATCTTGGATTACCTGACTTCTTAGCGATAACTTCAACAACGTCCTCGTTAAGACCAAGGTTAAGGATTGTATCCATCATACCCGGCATTGATGCTCTTGCACCGGAGCGGACTGATACAAGAAGCGGATTTTCCTTATCACCGAACTTCTTGCCTGTGATTTCTTCCATCTTTCCGATGTACTCGTTGATTTCAGCCATAATTTCCGGATTGATTGTACGTCCATCCTCATAATACTGAGTACAAGCCTCTGTTGTAATTGTGAAGCCCTGCGGAACAGGAAGACCGATGTTGGTCATCTCTGCAAGGTTAGCACCCTTACCACCAAGAAGCTCTCTCATGTTTGCATTACCTTCTGTAAATAGGTAACAATACTTGTTTGCCATTGGGATTCTCCTCCTAAGTTATAATTTAGTAGTAGCAACGGAAAAACTCCGTAAAATTGCCTGTATATTCATTATACCATAAATCGGTGAAATGTCTACAATTATATTGAATTTTTTTAACAATTTGTGAAAAATATATCATGCTCGGGGGTGAAATTTTATGTTTAGAATAATTGATATGATGAAATGCTAATAAAAACGGACAGGCAAAGCCTGTCCGTTTTCTGTATATAATCTTCGATTATGCAAGTTCTGCGAAATACTTGATTGTTCTTACCATCTGTGATGTGTATGAGTTTTCGTTATCATACCATGAAACAACCTGTACTTCATAAAGACCGTCAGCGATAGGAGCAACCATTGTCTGAGTTGAGTCAAACAATGAACCGTATCTCATACCAACGATATCTGATGAAACGATTTCATCTACGTTGTAACCGAATGATTCGTTTGAAGCAGCCTTCATTGCAGCGTTGATACCGTCAACTGTTACGTTGTCGCCCTTAACAACAGCTGTAAGGATAGTTGTTGAACCTGTCGGAGTAGGAACTCTCTGAGCAGCGCCGATAAGCTTGCCGTTAAGCTCAGGAATAACAAGACCGATAGCCTTTGCAGCACCTGTTGAGTTAGGAACGATATTTACAGCAGCTGCTCTTGATCTTCTTAGGTCACCCTTTCTCTGAGGACCGTCAAGAGTCATCTGGTCGCCTGTGTAAGCGTGAATTGTGCACATGATACCTGACTGGATAGGAGCGTACTTGTTAAGTGCGTCTGCCATTGGAGCCAAGCAGTTTGTTGTACATGAAGCAGCTGAAATGATTGTATCGTCAGCCTTTAGTGTTTCGTGGTTTACGTTGTAAACGATTGTCGGAAGATCGTTGCCTGCAGGAGCAGAAATAACTACCTTCTTAGCACCGGCATTGATGTGAGCCTGTGCCTTTTCCTTTGATGTATAGAAGCCTGAGCACTCAAGAACAACGTCTACATCAAGGTCGCCCCAAGGACAATTGTTAGCATCAGGGAAAGCGTAAATCTTGATTTCCTTGCCGTCAACTGTGATTGAATCCTCTCCTGCTGTTACTGTGTCAGCCTTTTCATACTTACCCTGTGATGAATCATACTTCAAAAGATGAGCAAGCATCTTCGGGCTTGTAAGGTCGTTGATAGCAACAACTTCATAACCCTCTGCGCCGAACATCTGTCTGAATGCCAAACGTCCGATACGTCCGAATCCATTAATCGCAACTTTAACTGCCATTTTAAATTCCTCCTAAAAAATATATATATTTTTTCTCAGGGCACACCTGTGCCCATCTGTTTCTATTTTACCTCAAAATTCAGAAATATACAAGAGTATTTGTTAAATTTGTATCATTTTATTTCTAATTCTTCCTTTTGCACAAAAACAATCCTCTTTATGCGTTTTTTATATATCATTTTTTTACTTTTCCACAATAACAACCTTGACATCCTCCTGGGCAAGCTCCTGTTTCCATTCGTCGGTAAGATGCGCGTCGGTGATAAAGCAGTCAATTCTATTCAGCTGGGAAATGCGCGGAACACCAAGCTTTCCTATCTTGTTTTTGTCGCAAAGGAAAATTGCCGACTCACTGCACGCAAGCATGGCTTTCTTTATTTCCGCCTCGCCCTCGCTGCTGTCTACCAGACCGCGTCCCAATGTGACACCCTTGCAGGAGAAGAAAAACTTATTCGCATAATAGTTGTCGCGTATTGTCTTTTCGGCAACTCTGCCGATATAGGACATATTCCGCGGCGTCAGCTCGCCGCCGACGCATACCACATGAATAGGGTCGCAGCTTGCAAGCTCGTTTACAATTTTCTCCGCGTTTGTTATGACGGTTATGCCGCGCTTGCCCTTCATATATCTCGCTAAGTGCCATGCCGAGGTGCTTGCGTCAAGAAAAATCGTTTCACCGTCCTTTATCAGGTCGGCGGCATATTTGCCGATACGCTGTTTGCCCTCATAATTGACCGTGTCACGCTCGGTTATGGCAAGCTCAATTTCGCTGTTGTCCACAAGTGTCGCGCCGCCGTAGGTGCGCACAAGCACACCCTGCTTTTCAAGCTTTTCCAGGTCGCCGCGTATTGTTTCCGTTGTAACCTCAAACTGCTTCGCCAGCTCCACCACAAGTACGCTATGCTCCTTGTTTATTATCTGCTCAATTTTGTTTCTTCTTTCAACTGCAAGCATATATTTCCTCCTGATATGTAAAACGGGACTGTTAAGAGCAGTCCCGTAAAAATCATTCTTTAATTAAAGAACAGCTTCCCACAATTCGGGATGCGGATTTGCGATAACCTCCGTATTGATTAGCACACCCTGCTCAGCCGCAATTCTTGCGCCTGCCTCAACGCCCGCCTTTACGTCAGCCACGTCGCCTGTCATTGAAACAAAGCACTTACCTGCCATACCGCGCGCAACACGAACCTCAATAAGCTCAATATCGCCCGACTTAACAGCCGCGTCAGCAGCCTCAATAGCGCTTGCCGCTGTGAATGTTTCAACAATTCCGAAAGCCTTCTTTTCCTTAACGTCCGCCGTGCCGCAGATTGCCTCGAACACATTGTCGCCAAGGTTACCTATTACAAATTTATCAATCAGCGCGTCCTCCGCAACAAGCTCCGCTCTGTCAACAGCGGCATGTATAGCCGAAAGCTCACCGCCGACTATCGTGACGAACTTACCCGGACATACCGAGCCGGAGCTTATTAGCGTAACACCTGCGCTCTTAAGCATTTCATCTGTTACAACAACGCCCTTAGACACGTTTTTTACTTCAACTAATCCTATGGAATTCATCATCTATCACCCACTATCTTTCAATTATCACGAAACGGTCAGTTACTGCCTTAATTTTGCCGTCAATGCTTGCGTGCATAGTAGTACCCAAATCCTCATATGCTGTCTGCGCAACCACATCGCCGACCTTTACCTTGTCGCCGACCTTTACGGTTGCCGATGCCGGCTTGCCGACGTGCTGCTTAAGCTCAATATAAACAGTATTTGGCTCAAAGTCCATATACTTTCTCTCAACCTTGGATTTAACGTACTTTCTTATTCCAAGTCTATCAATCAGTACAGACGAAGATACAAGTCTTGATGCTCTTTCTTCTCTTACCTTTTCGGGCGCTTTGTTATTCTGTCGTCTTAGTCCCTGTCTGCCAAGCTGACCCTTAACCTCCATAGAGATTGCCTGCGGGTCAAGCATCTGCTGACAAGCAATTACCGTACAAACACCGCAGCCACAGCATAGAGCTGACTGCAAAAAGCTTTCCGAGTCAGTAACCTCGCTGTGAGATGTAGCGCGGACTGTCTTATGCACGTGCAAATCATAGCCGAGCAGATTTCTCGGACACATATCAGAGCACATTGTACAGTTACAGCAAGCTGCTGACGCGCGCTTAAGCGTCATAGCCATAGGTCTCTTTTTACGCTGAATAATTGAATGAGTAACGGGGAAAATCAGAAGTCCCTTAGTCGTCTTTGTAACAACGTCATTCTCAATATCAACAAGCTTACCCATCATAGGGCCGCCGTTTATAATCTCTTTGCCCTCAAGGTCGCCGTAGCCGGCAGCCTCAAGCAGCTCCTTAATCTTCATACCCACCGGCGCTTTGATAGTAATATCTTCCTTTGTATCGCCGCCGATGGTGATATACTTCTGCGTAACAGGCTGACCCTTTGTAATTGCGCAGTGGATATTATAAACCGTTTCTACGTTAATAACCATTACGCCCACCATTACAGGGATAGCGCCCTCCGGAATAATCTTGCCGGTCGTTTCATATGTAAGAACAACCTCGTCGCCGGCGGGGTAAATGTCGGGTATTTCCTTAATATGTACCCTTGTTCCCTCAAGTGACGCAACGATTTTTTCGTCAAGAAGGTGCATATTCTTACCCTTGATGCCGATAATAGCCTCGTCTGCACCCATTGTGTCGATAAGAATATTAAGCGTGTCAACAAGCGCCTGCAAGTGATGCTCAAGAAGATGATGGTCAACCATCATCAGCGGTTCACATTCAGCCGCATTTACTATAATTTGCTTTACTTTATCCGAAAATTTTCTGTGAGTAGGAAATCCGGCGCCGCCCGCACCTACGATACCCGCGTCATATACAATTTTCTGAAGTTCCTCAAATGTCATTCTGGTTCTTCCTCCCCAAAGAGATTTTGGTGATGAATTACATCATCAGCATTGTTTTTCGTCAAGAATTCCCACAATAGTCGCGTCAACAGGCGCGTCCGGCTTACCGAGAGCCATTCTCGCGCTGCTGCCTGTGGTTATGATAACGTCCTCGCCCATACCTGCGCCGACGCCGTCCACCGCAACAAGGAATTTGTCAACAAGCTGTCTGTTTTCAATACATTGCACAAGCATAAACTTGTAACCCACCAAGCCTTCAAGCTTATGCGTTGAAACAACGCTTCCATATACTCTGCCAATAATCATTATAATCAATCCTCTTATCAGACCATAGGTCTGATATAGTCTTATTTTTCTAAAATCACAACTCTGTCGCCTGTCTTGATTGCACAGGCATTTGCATCATCTGTGTCGATGTGCATTTCCGTATTAAAGTCTTCTCTTACTCTCACCTGAACGTTATAGAAACGTGTCGGCTTTGAGTTCTGGATTTCAACATCAACGATGTCATTATCCTTAATTCCATATTCAGCGGCTTCTGCCGGTGTCATATGTATATGTCTGTTGGCTATAATACAGCCTTCGTTTAAAAATACACTGCCCTTTGGTCCCACCAATGCCATCGGCGCGGAGCCCTTTAACTCGCCTGAAGGACGTACAGGCGGACTAACCTTTAATTTAAAGGTATCTGTTCTTGAAACCTCTACCTGTGACTGCTTTCTTACAGGGCCAAGCACACGTACTCCCTCGATTGAGCGAAGTGACGGACTTACCAGCGTTACACATTCCTCTGCGGCAAACTGGTCGCCCATAAGCATCTTCTTTACAGTAAGCTGATGTCCCTTACCGAAAAGTGTCTCCAAATCTTCCTGTGACAAATGCACATGTCTTGCTGACACGCCTACCTTTATACCATTGCTTGCTTCCTTTTGCTTCAAAATATCCACAACAGCTTTAGCAATCATATCCTGCAAATTGTTGTCCATTCCTTTTTCCTCCTAA
>CAMCPC010000087.1 GCA_945876665.1 uncultured Oscillospiraceae bacterium | reverse complement strand
GCTGCAAAAAATCTGAAATACACCGCAAAGGGCGACAAGGTTTACAATCCGAGCGCCATACCCGTATGGATTGAGGTTGACCGTGAACATTACGAAATCAAGCCGGGAGAATTAAAGAAAATATGACGGAAAAAGAGCTTTATCCCCCTGTGCATGACCTGTTTGCAAAGCGCGGCTACAAGGTAAACGCCGAGGTTAAGGACTGCGACATGACGGCAGTTAAGGGTGAGGAATTTATAATAGTAGAATTAAAGAAAAACCTGTCCGTCGCCCTGCTCGCGCAGGGTCTTAAGCGTCAGCGAACAGGCGCGGACGTATATGTTGCAGTACCGAAACCGAAGCAGTATTCCTTCAACAAATTCCGCTCCACCTTTTCGGTGATAAAAAAGCTGGAGCTGGGACTTATATTCGTGTCGCTGCGCGGAGGACATTCCTTTGCGGAAATAGTGTTTGACCCGAAGCCATATAAATCCACGTACAGAAACTATCAGAAGCGCAAGGAAATTATGGACGAAATCAACGGCAGAACGATTGACACAAACACAGGCGGAGTTACCGGCACAAAAATAATAACCGCCTACACCGAGAAGTGTATACATATCGCGTGTATTCTTGATATGTACGGTGAAATGTCGCCCAAACAGGTACGCGAAAAGGGCGGTGCGGACAATGCGCAGCTTATTCTTTCGCGCAACGTGTTCGGTTGGTTTGAAAAGGTAAGAAAAGGAGTATATGCCATAACTACAAAGGGACGCAGGGGACTTCTTGAATATCCCGAACTGGAAAAATATTATACAGAGCTTTTACTTAGCAAAAAAAATTCTGCGGAATGATTCGCAGAATTTTTTAATACTTCTTTTTCCTTTTATATTCCTTTGCCAATTTCATCAGATACTCGCGGTTATTCAGATTAGGATTGATTATCACCTCATCAATCAGCCGCTTTAAGGCATCGCCTATTTCCCTGCCGGGGCGGTATCCAAGGCGGATAAGATCCTTGCCGTTTACAGCAAGATGCGAAACAAGGTACGGCTGTCTTTCCGCAAGCACTTCTTTATAAATCTGATATGCGCTGTCTATACGCTTTTTCTTTTCTGCAAAATGCTCAGGATTTTTCGCCATATTGTCTGCCGTCTGGAGCTGCATAAGCTTTTCAAACAGAGCCTCGCCTGTGCGCGCCATCATACGCTTTACCGCGGGCGGTGACGGCTCTACCCTTACGTCGTGGTTTTCCGCAAGCACCGATACATCACGGATTGTGTCGCTGTCCATACGCAGTCTGTGCAATAAATCCACCGCCAATTTACAGCTTTCCCTATGGTGTCCGTAAAAGTGAATTATTCCGTTTGAATCAGTGCTTGAGCAGCACGGTTTGCCTATATCATGCATCAGCGCCGCCCAACGCAGCACCATGTCCGGCGGAGTATTTTTCACTGTGTGCATTATATGCTCGCCCACATCATATATGTGGTATTTGTTTTTCTGCGGCTCGCCGAAACAGCGTTCAAGCTCCGGCATGATATATTGCAAAAGTCCGCATTCATGCAGCTTTCTTATATAATCGGGATTTTCCGAAAGGAGGATTTTATTCAGCTCCTCTAAAATTCTCTCACTGCTTACCTTTTTAATAAGCACAGCGCATTTTTTTATAGCTTTCCATGTGCTATCCTCGATTTTAAAGGATAGCGCCGCGCTGAACCTGACCGCGCGCAGCATTCGAAGCGCATCCTCCTTAAACCGGCGCATTGGGTCGCCCACGCACCTTATAAGCCCCATTTGAATATCCTTTTGTCCCTCAAAGCAATCAAGTATGCCTGTTTCGGGACTGTACATCATCGCGTTTATTGTAAAGTCGCGCCTTGCACAGTCCTCACGCGCATCGTCAACAAAACTGACGCTGCCGGGGTGTCTTCCGTCAGTATATTCACCGTCACGGCGAAAGGTAGTAATCTCATAGCCTGTTTTATTCTCAACAACGGTTACAGTGCCATGCTTTATTCCGGTGTCAATCGTATGACTGAAAAGTCCCTTTATGTCGGAGGGGCGTGCGTTTGTGGCAATATCATAGTCATGTGGGGTCTTTTCCATAAGCATATCCCTTACGGCGCCGCCTGCTACAAACGCCGAAAAGCCGCCCTCATTAAGCCGGCTTAAAATATTTATAACGCTGTCTGGCAGCTTCATTTCTATGACACCTCCCGCATAACCTGATATAAAAATTATAAATCCAAGCCGTGACACCTGTCAATAGAAAATTTCGTAATGTAAATTGAATGTAATATGTTGCAAATTCACAGCACTAACCGATTGACTTTTCAGACAAAATAGTGTATATTTAAATTAAGAATATTTATTGATCGGGGAGGATCAAATATGGAAAGAAATACAGACACAAGACAAATGAAATACGAGGCCCTGAGAGCAGTTGCCGAGCTTGCTTTCAAGGACAATCTTACAGACGAAAATATTGATAGCATTCCTTTCAAAATTATACCCACCGCAACACCGCGTTTCCGCTGCTGCGTGTATAAGGAAAGAGAAATTATCAGACAGAGAGTTCGCCTTGCTATGGGCAAGCCTCCGCTTCCAACTCACAATGTTGAGAATATCGAAGTAAAGAACAACACCATTCAGGTTGTGCCTGCGGCATGCGAGGGTTGTCCGATTAACCGTTTTCAGGTTACGGAAAACTGTCAGAAATGTATGGCTAAAGCCTGTCAGAGAGCCTGTGCATTCGGCGCGATTTCAATCACAGGACGCGGCGCATACATAGATCAGACAAAATGCCGTGAATGCGGAAAATGCGCGGAAGCCTGTCCGTATCATGCAATAGCTGACCTCATGCGTCCATGTAAGAGAAGCTGCGACGTAGGCGCTATCACAATCGGCGGCGACAGACTTGCAACTATTGACGACACCAAATGCGTAAGCTGCGGACACTGCGCGGCTGCCTGCCCGTTCGGCGCAATTTCGGATATGTCACAGATAACGACAATTATCCAAAAAATGAACGACAAGGACACAAAGGTTGTTGCTATCCCTGCCCCTGCCGTTGAGGGTCAGTTCGGACCGGAGGCGACTATTGGCAGAATGATAACGGCGCTAAAGGAGCTTGGCTTTGATGACGTTGTCGAGGTTGCTCTCGGCGCGGACGCAGTTGCCTACAACGAGGCAAAGGAGCTTATCGAAAATCATGAAAAGGGTCAAAAAATGACAACCTCCTGCTGTCCCGCATTTGTAACTCTTATCAGAAAGCACTATCCGAATCTGGTGGATAAGATGTCTAACACAGTTTCGCCAATGGTTGCAACGGTAAGATGGATAAGAGAAAATATGCCGGGCGCATATATCGTTTTCATAGGTCCATGTATGGCAAAGAAGGAAGAAGCAAAGTTCGGAGTTGAGGGAAGTCCCGATGCTGTTATGACCTTTGAGGAGCTTAATGCGCTGTTTGACGCAAGAAGAATTGACCCTTCAAACTGTCAGGAAACTCCGACAGAAGCTACATCATACGGCAGACGTTTTTCAGGCGCAGGCGGCGTAAGTGAGGCTGTTATGAAGGCTGTAGCGGAAATGGGCTGTACCGACCCGATTAAGGCAAAGGGCTGCAGCGGTCTTAAAGAATGTAAGGTTGCGCTTGCAATGCTGAACGTAAACAAACTGCCTGAGGATATTATCGAAGGTATGGCATGTGAAGGCGGCTGTATGGCAGGTCCGGGTTCTATTGCTCCAATTCAGCAGCTGCGCGCGGCAAGAATGAAGAAGATTAAGGGCAAGGAAGGCGACAACATCACCGAAATGCTAACGAATCACGACTTCATGGAAGTTGATATGGAACGCGAGCAAATGGAATAATAAGATTCAAACGTAAAAAACGGCATTTTCTAATGCCGTTTTTTGCATGAAAAAAAAGGCATACAAAATTTGAATTTTGTATGCCTGTTATTTTTTTCAATTACTTGCCTTCAACCAATCTCTTTGTGTCGATAGCAATCATAAGCTCCTCATTTGTAGGAATAACAAGAGTCTTAACCTTAGCGTCCGGAGCTGAAATGTCCACAGTACCGCGTGTGTTGTTCTTGTCAGCATCAATCTTAATGCCCATAAATTCAAGTCCATCAACGACTGCTGCGCGTGTTTCTGCGTCGTTTTCACCAACGCCGGCTGTGAATACAACAGCGTCAATACCGCCCATAGCTGCGGCATATGCGCCAATGTCCTTCTTAACCTGATATGAGAACATATCAAGAGCAAGCTTTGCTCTTTCGTTGCCTTCTTTAGCAGCAGCTGACAAATCTCTGAAGTCTGAAGAAACGCCCGAAATACCCGAAACGCCGCTTTCCTTGTTCATCATAGCATCAACGTCCTTTGCGCTCATGCCCTTCTGATTGATAAGATATGTAACAACTGCCGGGTCCATAGAACCTGTTCTTGTACCCATAGGCACACCGTCAAGCGGAGTGAAGCCCATTGAAGTATCAATACACTTGCCGCCGTCAACAGCCGTGATTGATGAGCCGTTGCCAAGGTGACAGGTAACAATTTTAAGTTCTTCCGGCTTCTTGCCAAGGAATTCGGCAGCCTTCTGAGAAACGTATTTGTGGCTTGTGCCGTGGAAGCCGTACTTTCTGATTCTGTCCTTATTATAGTATTCATAAGGAAGCGCGTACATGAACGCCTTAGAAGGCATTGTCTGATGGAATGCTGTATCAAATACGCCAACCATCGGAGTGTTCGGCATAATCTTCTGACAAGCCTGTATACCTATGATGTTCGGAGGGTTATGCAGCGGAGCAAGCGGTGTGCACTTCTCAAGAGCCTTCATAACAGCTTCTGTAATCATACATGAATCAGCAAATTCTTCTGCACCGTGTACAACTCTGTGACCAACTGCGCCGATTTCGTCCATTGACTTGATAACGCCGATCTTTTCGTCAACAAGCGCGTCGATAACCATCTGGATTGCGTCGCCGTGGTCCTTCATCGGCTTTTCAATCTTTGTCTTTTCGTCCTTTGCAACATTTGTGTGCTGTAGGTTTGAACCCTCGATACCGATTCTCTCACAAAGTCCCTTTGCAAGCACCTGCTCATTGTCCATGTCGATTAGCTGATACTTAAGTGATGAGCTGCCTGCGTTTATTACTAATATTTTCATAATTTTAATTCCTTTCCCCAAAATTTATATATATTTTAATTAAGCGTTAGATTGCGTGCATATCGGTTTTTCTCGGTTGCCGCCGCGTACGCCGGTACGCAAGGTAAGCGAAAAAGCCGAGAGGTGCGTGATATAACGCTTAATTCTGTGCTTGGATGGCTGTTATGGCAACTACCCCCGCAATATCCTCTGCTGAGCAACCTCTTGAAAGGTCATTTACAGGCTTTGCGATACCCTGCAAAATCGGGCCGTATGCCTCTGCCTTTGCAAGTCTCTGTGTAAGCTTGTAGCCGATATTGCCCGCATTAAGGTCAGGGAATATAAGCACGTTTGCACTGCCAGCAACGTCTGATGACGGAGCCTTCTGCTTTGCAACACTGTCAACGATAGCCGCATCAAGCTGGAATTCGCCGTCAAGCTTTAGTTCCGGTGCCTTTTCCTTTGCAAGCTTTGTAGCCTCCTGCACCTTGTCAACAAGAGGGTTCTTTGCACTGCCGTATGTAGAGTATGAAAGCATTGCCACTCTCGGCTCGCCGCCGATAAGCTGCTCATATGAAGCTGCTGACGAAATAGCGATTTCACTTAGTTCGTCTGCTGTCGGGTTCTGGTTAAGTCCGCAGTCGCCGAAAATAAATGTTCCGTTATTACCATATTCACAGTTCGGCACATTCATGATAAAGAATGCCGATACAAGCTTTGTACCAGGTGCAGTCTTTAAAATCTGAAGTGACGGACGGATTGTGTCGGCTGATGAATGAA
>CAMCPC010000086.1 GCA_945876665.1 uncultured Oscillospiraceae bacterium | reverse complement strand
ATGCTCCGTCAACAGGTAAGGTAATTCAGTACACATCTATTGATTCATCTTACTATACACCAAGATTCTTAGGCGGTAAAAGGGTAATAGATTAATATAAACTATGTATGGAAAAGAGGATACCATCGGGTATCCTCTTTTGGTTATATATTTAATTTTCACAAAAATGAAAAAAACACTTTACTAATTTAGTCTGATACAGTATAATAGTGTTGTAGTAATAGATAAAGGAGAATTGAACTATGAACATTAAAAAAATACTTACAGTAGCGCTTGCCGGTGCAATCAGCATATCAATGCTTGCAGGCTGCGGCGCAGAAAAGACTCAGGAAGTAAAAGAGGATAACTCTTTGACAAAGGTTCAGGAGCAGGGCTATTTCACACTTGGTCTTGACGCAGACTTCGCTCCTATGGGATTTACAGAGGATGATGGAACAATTGTCGGTTTTGATATCGACCTTGCAAACGCTGTTGCTGAAAAGATGGGCGTTAAGGTTGAGGTTAAGCCTATTGACTGGGATTCAAAGGCTATGGAGCTTTCAACAGGTAAAATTGACGTTATCTGGAACGGTTTCTCAATCACAGATGAAAGACGTCAGGAGGTACTTTTCTCAAATCCGTATCTTTCAACAAAGCAGTCGGTTATCGTAAAGGCAGGTTCAGACATAAAGACAAAGGCTGATCTTGCAGGCAAGAAGATTGCTCTTCAGGACAGTTCAACATCAGAGGACGCTCTTAAGGGAGATGCCGCAACATACGAGTCAATCGGTGATGAAAACATTTCGCGCTTCAAGGAAAATTCACAGGTGCTTATGGAGGTTGAATCGGGCAGAGCTGACGCGGCTGTAATCGACGAGATATTCGTAAGATATTATTTGCAGAAGGAAAACATGCTTGACAAGTTTGTTGTGCTTGAGGAAGGCTTTGATGAAGAAGATTACGGCGTAGGCGGCAGACTTGGCGACTACGCTCTTATGGAGGCTATAAACAAGGCTCTTGACGAATGTAAGGCAGAAGGTATAACATCAGAGATTTCAATGAAGTGGTTCGGCGAAGACCTTATAAAATAAGTTTAGTATAAAAATCTGCGGACCGTTGGAATAATAATTTCAGCGGTTCGTGTGTTTATGACGTATTTATGGAGAGTACATATGCAGGAAAGTATTGAATATATAATTCAGATATTGCCTCAATTGCTTGAGGGTCTGAAAATTACTTTGAAATTATTTGCGGTTACGCTTGTTCTGTCGCTTCCGCTCGGACTTATTATATCCTTGCTCAAGGAGGCTGTTGCAAAAAAATCTACGGATAATTTTGTAATAAAATGGATTGTGAAATTTCCGGTAAGATTATTAATAAATCTGTATCTGTGGATATTCAGAGGAACGCCTCTTATGCTGCAGCTGTTCTTCTTCTATTTCGGCGCGGCAATGATAAAGCTGTCCAATGGAGAAAACTTCGCGCTTGCACCGTTTACGGCTTCGGTAATCGCGTTTGTGCTGAATTACGCCGCGTATTTTGCTGAAATATTCCGCGGCGGTATAATCGGCGTAAACAAGGGGCAGTATGAGGCCTCCAAGGCGCTCGGTCTTACGGGTATCCAGACTATGAGATATGTGGTTGTTCCGCAGATGATAAGAACGGTTATTCCGCCCATTGCAAATGAAACCATTGTCCTTGTAAAGGATACGGCGCTTGCTTCGTCAATAGCCCTTATTGACCTTCTTAAAGCGTCGCAGAGAGCGGTTAACCGTGATATGAAAATATCGCCGCTCCTGATGGCTGCGCTGTTTTACCTTGTAATAACGCTGCTACTGACCTTCGCGTTCAATTACCTCGAAAAGCGTCTTTCAATATCTGAACAGGGGATAAAGTAGGTTTACGTTTTTTTAAACATTTTTATCGGCTTTTTATATTTATTTTTTGTGCAAAACAAGGTAAAATGTAACTAATATGATATAATAGCTTTTAAGCATCGAAAGGGAGAGAATGATATGAAGAAAAAATTGATTTCAATTATAGCAGCCGGCATACTTGGTGTGCAGGCATTGGCAGTTCCTATGATGGCAAGTGCCGAGGAAAGCAAAGCATATGTAAACAAGTCAGACTTCAACGATGTTTCTATCGGCGGAGCAAAGGGTACAGGTTATCACGGTCTTGGAATTATCATAGACGGTTCTCCATGGCTTTCAAAGGGTAGTGCGAGTGTGCATTATCAGACATTCAGCTATGATGAACAGAGAAAGGTAAATTACTGTAACTTCTGGACAAACAGCGATAAGACCGGCAGCGGTGACGGCGCAGGTTCAATGTATTTCTATAACAGAAATCTGTCAGCTGTAAACCAGATGGGTCCTTACGGCTTGGTTGAATATGATATCAGAATCAAGCCTGATTCACAGGATTTCAACTTTATGATGGGTTGGTTTGAAGACCCTACAAGCGGAGGCTTCAACGCTGCAACAGACGTTGCTCTGACCATCAGATTCGGTCCTAACGGTGTAACGGCAAACAACGGTATAAGAACAGAAAATCTTGCAACACTTGCTACAGATAAGTGGTATAAGGTAAGAGTTACTATTGATAACAACCTTGAGGAGTATAACGCAGTTGTAACAGATATTGACACAGGCAAGACGGTTGGTTCACTTGAAGCTGCTGCATACAGCTCATCAAAGCCTGCGGCTCTTACGGGTATCAAGACAACCTGCTGGGGTTATATCAGAAACAACACATATAACTTCGATATGACAAATGTTACAATCGCAAGATCAGATACTAAGTTTTCTATGAACTAATCAGGGAGAAATCAAAAAATTACCGCTTTCAGAGCGGTAATTTTTTTGTCAGAAAATACAATATATAGTGTTCGCAGTCCGTATTATGTGTAAACATACGCTAATATAAAAAAAATAATCGGAATTAACAAAATTTTTTACTTGAAATTATACACGAAAGCGTATATAATATAATATATAGTGTGCGAAAGTGCCTATAAAGGAGAGATGTGCTATGTATAAATCTAACTGCGTACATAGTCCGGACTGTGATGCTTCTCAGAACAAGTTTGAAGAAATGGTGATTTCTGAGGCTGAAAGAGTAAAACCCATAGTAAAGGAGCAGTTTCTGCGCGAATATATCCTTGGTGTGGGAGATACATATGAAACATTCAATTTATATTGCGAAACCTTCGGCGTGGATGCTATGATGGATACACGGATGATTATCCTCAGACCGTCCGGTGCAAGTGATTTTGAGAATTTGTTTTTTATCAAAAATACTGCCGAACGATATATTGGCGATGAAAATATACTGTTAAGTACCACAATAAATGATCTTTTGTTCATAATTACAACTATTCTTGACAAAATGGAAATTACGGACTTGATTGATAAAATCCGTAAAACGCTCAAGCAGTGTTATGATTGTAATATGATGGCGGTATACAGTAAGGTGTCACATATTTCGGAGGCCCCGTCTTCGTATGAACGATTGAAAATTTGTATGGGATATTCCTTTTACTCTGACAGTGACAGGACTTTATATGAGAATGATATAAAAATTAATAACGGTGATACTGCGCTTTGTCCCGAATACGGAGCTGTAGAGCATGCAGTGCGCAGCGGTGACTGCGAAAAGGTGAAAATGCTTCTGGCAGGATTTTTTGAGGCGCTTGAAAAAGCCATGCCTGCTCCCGCCGTTGCAAAGACATATTGTTTGGAATTGTATGTCTGTATAATACGCTGCTGCAGTGTCGAAAAAATTGACAGATATATGAAGGGCATAACGTATGTCCAGGAAGCAAAATCTATCGGTGAGTTAAGGTCATTTATCGAGGAAAGGGGTCTTGAAATCGCTGGTCTGAACGCTCCCGAATCAAATAAGATTTACAGTTCTCTTATCAGAGATACCATAAATATTATAGATGAAAATATCGAAAATGAAAATCTGTCTTTGAGATGGCTTGCGGGTACTATTCTGTACACCAATGTTGACTATCTCGGAAAGCTGTTTAAGAAGGAAACAGGAAAGAATTTTTCTCATTATGTTATGGAAAAACGTATGGAAATGGCAAAGGACCTTATTCTGGAGGGTAAAAAAGACAGAATATATGAGGTCGCAGAAAAGGTAGGCTATGGTTCAAATTCGCAGTATTTCAGTCAGGTGTTCAAGAAATATACGGGCGTTTCGCCGCTTGAATATAAGGAATTCGCAAGACTGACTTACGAAAAGAAGGACAAGCCAAATAACACGTAAAATTAAACATTTTAATCTGTTTTTTTGCTGTTTTTGGACAAGACTGTATTGTATAATCGGTTATAGTCATTTTTGTACATATAATTCGTGTTAATAAAAATCGGGGGATTTCCGGTTTATATTATATTTAAAAAACTTTATGGAGGTATATTTCACATGGGTAAGAAGATGAAAAAACTAATCTGTGCGCTTTTGGCTTCAGCTATGCTTGTAAGCTCAGTAGGCATAGTCGCTTTTGCTGATGCAGACAAAAATGAAAATGCGGCTGATACTACAGCAACAGAGACAGTTGATACTGCTGAAAATACTGATGCAGCAGGCACTGTTGATGAGCCGGAAGCAACAGAAGCTCCGGCGGAAACAGAAGCACCGGCAGCGACAGAGGCTCCGGCAGCAACAGAAGCTCCGGTAGTAACAGGAACTGCATATGATAATGATAATTATTATCAGAAGGCACTTGCGCTATGTAGCTCACTTGGTATTATTACAGGCTATGAAGACGGAAGCGTTAAGCCTGATTCCAAGGTAACAAGAGCAGAAATGGCATCAATCGTTTTGAGAATGCTGGCTATTACTTCATGGTCACCGTATCAGAACGGATTCACAGACGTAACAACAGCACACTGGGCAGCTGACCAGATTCAGGCAGCTCAGGATGCAAGCATTATCAGCGGTATGGGTGACGGTACATTCGTTCCTGACGGTGACGTTACATACGCTCAGGTTGTAGTAATGCTTGTAAATGCAATGAACTATCAGGACGACGCTGAATATTACGGCGGATGGCCTAACGGTTATCTGAAGGCAGCAGCTTTGTCTGACCTTGACCTTCTTAAGAATGCTCCGGGCGTAGTAGACGAAGCTACAGACCGTGGCGTTGTAATAAAGATGGTATACAATGCGCTTCTTGGTCAGTATAAGGAAATCAACGGCTATGAAAACGGCGCTGTTGTTTATAAGGCAAAGGGTACTCTTGCAAAGGCTAAGTTTGATGTAATTGATAAGAAGGGTGTTCTTTTAGGTACATCAAAGACAAGCATCACAAACACAGATCTTCAGGAAAATCAGGTTGAAATTCAGGAAGACAAGGCTGAAAAGGCAGAAGTATTCGATTGTTCTTTGAAGGGTCTTGAGGATTATATTGCTCAGAAGATTACATATTACTACAAGCAAAACAGCGGAAAAACTCCGGAAGTGCTTGCTGTATCATATGATTCTTCAAAGTCAGAAACATACACAATTAAAGAGGCTGAAGATATTGAAAAGGTAGAAGGCTTTGAGGACGGCGCAGGTAAAATTAAGGTAAGCGGCGTAAGCAAGGCTAAGGATTGCAGCGGTGCAATAGTTATCTACAACGGTAAGGTTGTAGAGGAAGCAGATATAACAGCATGGCTTGCAAAGAATGAAGGCATGACTGTTAATGATTTGTATACTCCTGAAAAGGGCAGCATAAAGCTTGTTGACAGTGACAAGGACAACGTATATGACGTTATGTTTGTAGACTCATATGAAACAATGATTATTTCAAGCCCTGGTACTGATAAGTTTACAGCTAAGGTTTCAATTGCTTCAGAGGATAATATCGGACTTACAAAGGCTGAAACAATTAACCTTGACGATTCTGTAGACAGAACTATTACTGTAACAAGAGCAGGCGCAGAAGTAAGACTAAGAAACCTTAAGAAGAACGACGTTGCTACAGTCAAGAGAAGCCTTGATGACACAGTAGTTGATATCGTTGTAACAGGCGAAAGTATTACAGGCAG
>CAMCPC010000085.1 GCA_945876665.1 uncultured Oscillospiraceae bacterium | reverse complement strand
TCCTCAAATGCCTCGCGTGTAATTCCATCCGGCAGGTCGCTTTCATCAAAGTACGCATAATAGTTGTTGTCAAAATCACGCTGTACGGCTGTATATGTAGCCTTTGCGGTCTGCTTGTCAATAGAGCCGCTTGATGGCTTTGTCTTGCCGCCCACGTTTGATGCGAAGCTGTATGAGCCCTTGTAATATCTGACATAGCGGTATGAGCCGTCAGACTTAAGAATTCTCCAAGCCACGCCGAAGTAGACAGTCTTTGTGTCGTTGCCTACCTCCACAACGCCGTTTTTCTGCTCAAGTCCGCGCCACAGCGCGTCAACCTCCGGCGGAATGTCGGCATTTGTGATGTCGTGACCGAGCTTTTCGATATAGCTTGATGTTTCGTATGCGCCGTTGTCCGCGTCAAAAATGTCAGAGCCGCCCGCGTCTGTGGGCGCAATTTCAACTGTACCCTTTAAATTATACGGCGTGTCATATGTCGCGCCTTCTTCAGTGTCAGTAAGCACCTTGAAAAAGGTATACTTGTCCACACCGATTGTTGGTAAAGGTTTCTTTGTCATAATTCATTTCTCCTTTTTTATAGTTTCGTCTTAAGGTCGGATTTCTGTTTTCTTATAAAGTGAAATACTTCTGAAATCTCATAGTTCTGTGATAAATTTTATCGTTCTTTTTCGGGACGTCCATGGACATTTCCCTTGTCCAGCCGTTCCTTTCCATTGCATCGTTTACCTTTATTGAAAGAGAGCCGCACTCCTTTGGGACATCAGACCATATGTCCACCTGAACATAACCGTTCTGGATACACTCGCTGTTATCCGCAAAAAATGCGCCGCACTCCGTTACATTGTAATAGCTTATAACCGGAAGATTGGTAAAGCGTTCGGGATACTGGTATACAAGCGTACAGTCAAGGGCGGACAAGGCTTTTTCGGCTTCAATATTAACGTCAATCATGCAAATTCCTCCTTAGCATATTCCTGCAATCGCGTCCGCCATTGCGGCAAGCACCGCGCCGCTGTTGCCTATCAGCGACGGCACAAGGTACGGCTGCGGCGCCATTTGTGATGTGCCGAACTCCACATATGCGGCATAATCGGTGTTGGCGGAAATTTCTGCCCTGTTACCCGCCGTGGTAACGCTTATGGAATCGCGCAGCGCGCCTGTGTCCACAGGACAAATTGATTTTGCATTATCGCATACCGCGTCCGCACCGGCAGCAATTATTTCGTTTATACTGCCCTCTATCCTCTGCGCAATTTCTGCCAGACCGTTGTCATACGTAATATTAACATTCATTTTCAACACCCCTTATAACAACCGTCATGCCGAATGACCATATTTCTGTTTTCACAATCATGTACCATGCGCCGCCGAAGAACACAGATCTGCCGTTTTTCATAAGGTCGGTTTTATCGCAGTACAGCTTGTAGCTTCTGCTCTCGTCAAGACCGTATATTTTGCTTTCCGTATCGTCCGAATAGGGCTGAATATCACATATCACATTTCCGAGCAGAGTTTTTTCGCCCTTTTTGTCGTAGCTGTTTTCACCCTGCTCATATACGGCTATTTCCGTATCGTAAAATCTGTTAAACGGATTTATCATTGTTCTCCTCCTTTGCGTCAAGGTCGGACGGCACTTTTACCTTACGGCTCACAAATGGTCTTAACCGTGCGGCATAGGCTGCGAGGAAGTCATAGTCCTCCTCACAGTATTCCACGCGTCTTTCGCCCTCGGTGATTGACTTAACACCGGCATTTTTATTGCCCGCAAAACGCTCTGCCACAAGTGTCGGGATAAAGCTCACAAGCTGACGGGGCAGCACCTCCAGACGGCAATAGGAAAGCACCGCATCTGTCACTTCATCAATCAGAAGCATGATGAGCTTATCACTTTCATCATTATCTATTCCGAGAAGCACCTTTGATGCTTCAAGGATTTCCGTTTTAGTGTCCCCCATAATATTCACAGCCTTTCATTAAGAATTATTCGCCGGTGCTTGCAGCTGCGGCGTTCTTGAACACATAAATTGCGTCCTTTTTATTATCAAGCACGAAAGCATCATAATAAACTCTGCCCTCGACAAGCCAGCCGTTGATGCCCGGAGGATTGTCGTGGATTTTGTATTCCGAAAGCTTTACAGGCGCGGTTGTTGCAGCCTGATTTGTTATAATAAATTCCACACCCTCGGGGAAGTATGACTTCGGCACAACGATTACCGGAATACCGTCGATAGTGCCCACCTGTCCCTTAATCAGAATATCCTGTGACATATCGCCGTTTCTGATAAAGCTTGAATCCTCCTTGATGTTCTTGTAGAAATTGCTTGACACGAACGCAGTGCAGCCGGTAAGCGGCACATTGTTTTCGATAAGCTCGCTCGCGCCTGTAAGGAACGCGTCATATGCGGTTGTCTTTGTGATTGTGCCTGTTACAGTTGTGCCTGCGCCCTCAACGATTTTTCCGAAACGGTACTTGTCAATTTCGGGTACTACCACCTCGCGCAGCTGTCTCTGCAATGCCGCACCAGCCGCGTTTGACATCTGTGTATCGTTGTATGTACCTCTGTCAATGGTGAACGTAAAGCTTCTGTCCATGGACATTGTCAGCTCCTGAACAGTGTTGTCAAGCTCCTCGGGCGTTCCGTAACGGCTTGTGCCTGTAACGGAGTAATCGTTCATCGGCGCTGTCGGCACGCTGTACACGTTTACCGTCTTTACGCCTACGAAATCATAGTCATTATTAACCGCAGGCGAGGTCATTGACTCTCTTGCGAATTTTTCATCAATTTTCTGAGCATATTTGCTCGCGTAGTTTATTGCCATTTATATCAATCCTTTCCTTTTATCAATTACATTCCCAAGCCGTTTAGAAACGGGTCGCTTACCTGTTCCTTTTCCTTTGAAACCTTCGGCAGCGTACCCTTTAGACGCTGTGAAAGTCCCGCTTCAATCGCCTTCATATATTCCGCCTTAAATGACGCAATGTTTTCAAGCATTGTTTCCTTGTCGGCGTCGGCAACCATTTTCGAAAAGTTTACAGGCAGGTTCTGTGCGGCAAGCTCCTTTGCCGCCTCAAATTCGGCTCTCTCGCTGACGTACTGCTGTCTTTCCGTTTCAAAGTCCTTCTGACGTCTTTCCATTTCAACCCTTGCTCTTTCCTCCGAGGACATAGTTGCAAGCTTTGCCGCGTCCTCGCGCTCCGAGGCAATTCTCGACTCAAAATCCTTATCCCATACGGATTTTGCCTTTGCCAGAGCCTCCTCCACATAGCCGGCAATGAGAGATTTTAATTCTTCATTTTTCTGTCCCTCATTCTTTTCGGGAACATCGTTTTTGTGTCCCTGATTTTCCTTGGAACACTCCTCTTTTAGTGTCCCCTTATTCTTTTTCTCGTACATGTTTCCTTCCTTTCCGTACATCAGAATAAATTGTTATGACTTTTAGTGTCCCTTTATTCCTGTGTACTTCCCATTTTTTCGTTAAGCATACGTTCCTTTGCCGCAAGCTGAGCTTCCTCCTTTGGGTCGCCCACAAAGGACAGCTGCGAAAGCAGCGTTTCACTCGTGGCAATGCCTGCAAGATTACGCACCATCTGCGACGTTTCCAGCTCGTTTACAGGCAGATTTCTTGTGAATACAACATCAATCCTGTGAATAGGCACATATTCCATTGCGCCCTTGAGCGAAAGAAAATTGGTATACAGCTCAAAACGCTTTTTGAGCGACTTTGTGAAATATCTCTCCTTGTTGCGCACGTGCTGTTCAAAGCCCATAAGCTTGTATTTTATCGCCACGCCCGATAAATTTGTGCCGAAGGTCTGATCGGACAGGTCAGGTATCATAGAAAATCTGTGAATATCCGACTTAAGAGCGTCCCTTAAAACCTCCACGTCACTTTCTGACATAACCTTTGCGAGATACTGCGCGCCCGCGCCCTCGTATCCCATAAGAATACGCTCCTCGCGGAGCTTTTTCGCCTGTTCGCTGTCCAGGTCAATCCCTGTCAGGAACAAAAACGCGTCCACAAACTGCTCCTTGTCATTGACTCTGTCAGACTGCAAAACATTATAAGCGTCAATAAGCGGTATCATCTGCTCAAAATCGCCCTGTTTTTCCTCGTTGTTACGGTATTCCACCATAGGAATTTTACCGAAATAATGACGCTGCTTTTCCGTCAGCTTCATATGCAGAAAGCTGTCCGCGTCATTTTCGTATGTGTAAATCATGCTGTCATCGCATACCACGCAGCACACGCCCGTAACACTTCCGTCAATATCACGCTTTTTGTAATAATGTATGCCGTAGAGCGGATTTTCGCCAACGCCCGCGCCGTACACGATAAATGTGTTCATTGGCGGCAGACTGACGCTGCACGGATTTGACTCACCGTCCGCGTAGACAAGCTCATATGCCTTGCCGTAAATGCTCATTGTCTTTTCAAGCTCCGCGTCAATGCTCGCCATATCCTGAACGGAAAAGCTGTTCTTTACAGCCTCAATGTCATACCCGTCCGAACAGGTATATGACACAGGATTTCCCACAAGATAGCTTTTCGCAATGTCCACAATGTACTTAGCATGATTGCAGACAACCTTGTTGTTGGCAATATTGTCGCTTGAACGGCGGCGCTCACAAATTGCGTGCTTGCCTATGTAGTAGTTGTACAGCCTTTCAAATCGCTCCTGTTCCGAGGCGTGTCTTGCAATCAGCTTTGCAAGTATTATGTCCGTCATACCGTCTTTAAGAATTTCCTCATCAATAATCATAAATCTAAATCCTTTCTGTTTATAATCCTCGCCTTTCTGCGGCTTATCTCGTCCTCCAGCGCGTAACGTACAGCGTCAATGGTGTGATTGTTCTTGTCGGGATAGGTTGAGCGGAATTCGCCGTCGCTGTCACGTTCAAGCTCATATTCCGAAAATTCGCGGGCGGTATTTTTGCACCGCGCGTTGTCAATCACAATTTTTTCAAGCCCCTGTAAAAATCGGATTCCGTATTCAATACTGTCAGGGCCTTTCCTTGCGCCGCGCACACGCAGCCCAAAGCCACGCAAATCGTTAATACTTTTCGGTTCAGCGCTGTCACAAACAATCATTCTGCTTTCATAGCCTTTCTTCACAATCTCCTCCGCAGCGGTACGGTTTGTCATTCCCTTTGCGTAAATCTCGTCAAAGATAAACAACCTGTTATTATGCAGAAAACATACAACATAAACAAATGGGTCTGCCGCAAAGCCGAAATCAATTCCGCACCTGACGTTGTCAAAAGCATCAATTTCCTCCTGCGTAAGAGGTCGTATTTCAAGGTTATTGAAAACCTCGCCGCCTGTGCCTGTCACCTCACCGAGGTATTCGTGCCGATACTGGTCAAGGTGTAGCTTTTTTAGATACTTCGCTTCCAAAAAAAATTGCTCACCAAGCCATTCTTGCGGCACATCAAGATAGGTGCTTTTGTGGATAAGCATATCAGAACGCTCCTTGAGCGCCTCGCGGTTTACCCAGCTGCGCCTGTTTTGGGGAGGATTATAGGAATAGAACACGGTGAATTTCTCACCGCCGCGCATCATGGACTGATTGATTGTGCGGATTTCCTTCATGCCGCCAAACTCGTCTAATTCCTCATACCAGATATATCTGATATATCCATGAGTCACCTTGGTGGATTTAAGCTTTTGCGGCTTATCCGCGCCGCGGAACATGATTTTCTGACCGGTCTTTTTAAAAATCATCTCCGGCACGCTCGGCTTGATGTCCCACTTATCCGAAACACCAAGCTTTTCCACCGCCCATTCAAGCTGTGCGAACACGCTGTCACGCAGATACGCGCCCACCTTACGCAGAACAACGGCATTAGTATCGGAATTTTTCATAATGCCCAGTATGATTTCTATACTGACAAAGCTTGACTTGGTCGAGCCGCGTCCGCCGCAAAGCCAGAAATGCGTGTAATCATCAATGGCTTTATGCACCTCATAAAACGCAGGCGCTATAAGATTGTCAAGACTGCACTGCATTTTCTTTCCCCGCGATGTTGTCAACTATAATCACATCACC
>CAMCPC010000084.1 GCA_945876665.1 uncultured Oscillospiraceae bacterium | reverse complement strand
TATTTCATATAATTTTGCAATAGTTTTTGTGAATAAATTGCAAAAATTATTAATTTTTTTTGTTGTTTTGTATAAAATCAACATCAAATCATATTTTCAGCTTTAATATATTTAAAGTGGTATCAATCATTTTAACACCAAACTATTTTAAAAGTCCATAAAAAAAACAGTGTTTTTTTGTTCAATTTAACGATAAAAAAACCGGCGGACAATAATCCGCCGGATATGTTTGTTTAATTTAACTAAATGCTATTGGGCAAGGAATTTACCAAGTCTGATAACCTCGATACCGGCAAGCATAACAATACCTGTGCCGTGTGTATCGTTAAGATTCCAGCCAAGCTCATATTTGTAATAATCAGGAATGAAAGAGAACTCGCTTCCGCGGCATACCCCGTAAACATTACCCTTTGAATCCACGCTTGTCTTTGAAATTGCCTTCCACGCCTTGTAAATAGACTTCACATACTTTTCAGGATTCTTAAGCCATCCGAAACGGACACCTCTTGAGAAAGCGTATATGAACATAGATGTACATGATGTTTCGGGATATGAGTCATGGTCGTTAAGCACCTGATGCCACAGTCCCTCGTCGTCCTGCAGCGCAAGGTAACCCTCGCACAGTGTGTTCAAAAATTCGATAAGGTCATTTTTCTTTGGGTGGTCCTCAGGAAGCACCTCAAGAAGCTCCGTCATTGAGAATACTACCCAACCGTTTCCTCGTCCCCACGGAACATTCGTTTTTGTGTCATACTTGAAGTCATATACGTGTGACATGATATTTTCTTCCGGCATGAACAAACGTTTCTTGAATCCGAAGAACTGATTTGCCGCATCGTCAATATATTTCCGATCGCCTGTGAACTGATAATATCTTACAAGGAACGGAACGCTCATATAAAGGTCGTCCGCCCACATAGTCTGATTATGGAAGTGGTGCATCATTTCCTTGCGGAAGAATGTTCCGTCCTCCAGTCTTGCCTGATGATTGAAGATATAGTCGCCGACATAGTCTGCAACCTCCTTAACGTCCTTAAGTCCAAGGTACTTATGTACCTCAAGCATCATTGACGCAAATGAACCGCAGTCGTCAAGGCTGTCGATACTTGTAAGCAGGTTATGAATACCTGTCGCTCCGCCGTACTGCTCCTTGTCCCAAAGAGCGTATTCAAGCGTGTCGATACAAAGCTGTACATGATCCTTTATATAATTCTGAATATCCTGTGACTCAATCAGAAGCGCCGTGTGAAGAAGACCGTACATTGTAACGCCCAGCGGATAATTCCATCGTCCGAAAAGCGTATTTTCGTTATAAGGTCTTACGAATGTATCGGGAGCGTCCACTCTCCAGTATGTTTTAGGCTCACCGACTACATGAAGCATATCCGAGGCAGTGTCGAACGGGAAGTCGAAATCATTGTCAAATGTTCCGATATACATCCATACATCGTCCGTACCCTTTACTCTTGCCGCGTTTTCAAGCTTTGCGTCCGCGCATTCAAGTGTGTAACCCCAGTCACCGCCGTCACATACGCACTTTACATATATATCGTATGTACCGAACGGAAGCTCTGCTTCAAAGGTTTCCTTGCCGCCCTTTGTTGTAAAGACTTCCTTCTTATTAATATATACTGTTGTTTCACCCTTTGTGTCAAGTACGAATTTGTGATTTGTGTCCTTTATATCGTCAAAGAATGCCTTTGTGTAACCGACAGCATAACGTCCGTCAGGGGTTCCGTACATACGTGTAAGCTGACCCTTTTTAAGCTCGTCAGCCGACCAGTCCTTTTCGGGATAGAGCTTCTTTTCAAAATCGTTCTCGCTCATGCCGATTTCAAACTCCGGCTCATATGTATCAGACACAAGCTCCGTGAATACAAAGCCCTCCTGTCCGTCGCGCTCCTTTGTAGGCATAAGTGTGTAGAAATCCCACTTGCCTATCCATGTGCCGAACTGCGCGCCAAAGCCCGCCTTTGTCTTTTTAAACTGAATTCTGATGTCGTTCCAGCCGGGTTTTACGTTAAAGAAAACACGCGTTGCCGTTTCAGAATATCTCTCCTTGAAAATGTCAGACTTGTAAACAACCTCGCCGTTTACATACATTACCATAGGACCGAAGCAGTTTATATCAAAGCCGTAGCTTGAATCGCCCTCGCTGTAGGTCTTTGCAAATGCCCACACGCAGTCCTTGTCCTTGCTTTCAGGGAAAATCTTGTTGAAGTCAACAAGGTATCTGTAATCCGTTGTACGAACAATACCGTTGTTTGTATACGCGCGGTAATAAAGTCCGTGCTTAAGGTTTTGTCCCATGTATCTGTATGCAAGCGATGAAATTATGGCTTTCGGGTCAGTACCCTCATAGGCATTGATGCTCACGCTGTCATCAAAATAGTATCCCATGTTATCTCTCTCCTTATAACAATATTTAATAGTTTAATTATACCATTACACATTGTCAGTTGTCAATGCAAAATACAGTGGTTTATTGTTTAATAAATCTGTTTATTACTTAAGTGGCATACACTGATGAAATAATCTTTCTTTCATCTTGTTTTATCACCTTTGAATTCATTGTAAAATCTATCATCTTTGCCCACCACATACACGCCGAAAACACAAACAAAATCACAACCTGATGAAAAAATTTCAAGTTTTTTAAGAAAAACTATTGTAAAATTTAAAATTTATGATATAATGGTTTGGTATTTAATGATTTACTTTAGAGATAAAGGAGGTTTATTCCATGCAGACTGTATTTATAGTAGCGCATCTGGTTGTTTCACTTATACTTATATTCATAGTTATGGCTCAGGAGGGTAAGGACCCCGGTATGAGAGGTATTCAGGGTGCGTCTTCCGATATGGGTGATTCATTCTTCAAGAAGAACGGCGGAACCACAAAGGAAGCTATGTTCACAAAGCTTACTACAACATTGGCTATTCTTTTCCTTGTAACAACAATGGTTCTTGTTATTCTTTCAGCGTAAGGATTATGCGAAACCAAATAAATGACTGTCACTCGGCAGTCATTTTTTTATTTCATTCAGAACGTAAAAAAGAGCGTTTTGGGTAAAACGCTCTTTTGGGATTTTATTTTCTTACTTTTGTCTGTTCAATTTTATCCGAGCTTACGGTAGGTCCGTGATGGCGTGTAGGCTCCCATTCAACATTCTTGAAAATTGCCACAATAGAAATCGGCGCGTATGTAAACAGGAATATCGGGAAAGTAAACAGATATTTTATCTTCTTCCACGCGCTTGTATGTATACGTTTATTCTCAGTAAGCGTAGTAATAAGTCCGATAAGGAACATCATCACATATGCTCCCGCAACCCACTGACAAAGCGATATTAAAAGCGGCATAACGTCCTCACCGCGGTAAATTCCGATTCCTATCGCAACCGCATTTATAACACCTATAAACAACGTCATAAAAATTGACGGCAAAATGGTCATACACATATCATAACAGGTGGATTTGTTCTTTTTACTGAACACAGACCCCATAAGTCTCAGACCATACTTCTTGAACACCTGCAAAAAGCCTCTCGCCCATCTAAGGCGCTGCGTCCACGACTGCTTAAAGGTCTGCGGCTGTTCATCATAAAGAATCGCGTCAGAGCAATAGGCAATCTTCTCGCCCGCCATTGCATTGGCAATGGAAAACTCTATATCCTCCGTAAGCAAAAAGAACTTCCAGCCGCCTATTTTCTCAATAACGTCCCTGTGCACAAGAAAGCCTGTACCGGATATTGCGCAGCCGCTTCCGAGGAGCATTCTTGAATGATTAAGGAACTTCGATTCTCTGATATACCAAAGCGCATAACCTGCCGTTATCCAGTTTGTACCATAGTTTGTGGAATTTCTGTAGCTTGTGATTATCCTGTGACCGTCCGAGAACGTACGGTTCATCGCACTTATATAATTGGTATCAAGAATATTATCCGCGTCAAACACGAAAAATCCGTCGTAATAATCTCTGCCGCGTTCGTCAAATATCCTGTTCATGGCATAATCAAGCGCATAGCCCTTGCCGACCTTTTCCATATCATTACGGATAAAGACTATCGCTCCTGCCTTTTCTGCTTCTTCGCCGGTCTTGTCCGTGCAGTTATCCGCAATTACATACACATCAATAAGCTCCTGCGGATAATCCTGATGATGAATCGAATTAACCAGCGTCGCAATAACGTTTTCTTCGTTTCTCGCGGAAATTAATACCGCAAACCTATGGAGAGTTGTTTCCTTATGAGGCTTATCCTTCTTTATAAATGGTATAAGAAAATACACCAGCTGATAAAAATAAAGCAAGGAAAACAACAAGCCCACAATTAAATCAATATTTTTAACTGTTTCTATAATCATTATATTCCCCTCTGTAAATCCTTCCCAAAGCTACATATCCCCTGCCGTCAAACACAACTGCCCCCAATCAGAAGTATCCTTGCTATAGCTGTTTTACGCCTTTGTTTAACGTCTTTGTTATGAAAAGCTTTTATCATAAACCTCTGTTATCTAATATATTTCAGACATATTATTTTCGTTATTAATTAAAAATAAAGCAGACAAAGCCTGCTCGGGTAATTTATGCTATAATAACACAAATCTTCCGTTAAGTCAATATTAAGGTTAGTTAAGGTATAATATATTTTACTCTTTTTATACAAAAATAGCAATACATTTATTAAAAAATTTTAAATTTAATAATTATTAATAAATTATAAAGCACCGGCGAGGACATTTTTAGTAAGGAATTGAAGAAATTATAATATAAAGTCCTGTGCATATAATAGTTAATGCAGAAAAAAATACTATAAGCTCTCCCAGAAGCCGTTTACCGCGGCATCTGTTTCTGTAGCTTGCGGAGGCTATATTTATGCTGTGTTTTTCGTATTGTGTATTCATGTCAATTTCATCCTTTGCAAAAAAATTCTGTTATAATAACATTTATATGTATGCTATTTACAAAATATTCCATTTATTTTTATAAAAAATGAAATATTTGTAAACATAATAAAAAAGGGGTTTTAAAATTCAGATTAGTATGATATAATAACAAATCCGAGGATGGATTTATTTATGCCGTCAGGCATGTATATAAGAAAGGAAAATAATATGAATTTATGTTCAAGATGTAAGAAAAACCCTGCTGTTTTCTACATTACTAAAATGGAGGGCAATAAGACCAGCAGTGAGGGGCTTTGTCTTTCCTGCGCAAAGGAGCTTGGAATTGCGCCTCTTAATCAGATGATTGAAAATTTCGGTGTTTCCGATGATGAGCTGGATAATCTTAACAGCCAGATGTCAGAATTTATGGAAAGCCTTGAAAATATGGAGGGCATGGACACAAATCCAATGGAAATGATGGAGCAGCTGTCCGGCGGTGAGGACGACGAGGGCGGCGCAGCCACCGCGCCTCTTGATATATTCAAGGAATTCTTCGGCAATATGCCGTCATCAGGCGCGCAGAGCAACGCGGACGACGGCAAAGCCGCAAAGGAAAAGAAATCAAAGAAAAAGCAGAAAAAGACAATGCTTGACACCTACGGCACAAACCTTACGGAAAAGGCGGCGCAGGGCAAGGTTGACAGAGTTGTAAACAGAAACGCGGAAATTGAACGCGTTATACAAATTCTTAACAGACGTTCAAAGAACAACCCTGTGCTTCTCGGTGAGCCGGGTGTGGGTAAAACAGCCGTTGCAGAGGGTCTTGCGTGCAGAATATTCGAAAAGAATGTTCCGCCCAAGCTTTTCGATTATCAGCTTTACCTGCTCGACTTTACGGCGCTTGTGGCAGGCACACAGTTCAGGGGACAGTTTGAGGCAAGGCTGAAAAGCCTATTGAACGAAGCCGCTGAGCGCGGCAACGTCATACTTGTAATTGACGAGATACACAACATAGTTGCCGCTGGCGATGCGGAGGGCGCAATGAGCGCGGCGAATATATTAAAGCCGGCGCTTGCCCGCGGCGAAATACAGATAATCGGTGCAACCACGCTTACCGAGTACAGAAAGCATATTGAAAAGGACAGCGCCCTTGAAAGACGCTTCCAGCCTGTGCTGATTGACGA
>CAMCPC010000083.1 GCA_945876665.1 uncultured Oscillospiraceae bacterium | reverse complement strand
TATTGTGGGACGGCAGGGTGAACAACACGCAAGCGTGTTGTTCGCCTCGACATCCTGTTGTAGGGGCGGCTATCAGCCGCCCGCCGTACACATTTCAATTCGGGCGGATAATATCCGCCCCTACGAACGCACGCCATCGCTTACACACATAAACAATAATTTAATATCCCAATCAAAAATAAATCCAAACGGTGAAATAAATATGAAAAAATTAAGAAATTTTATCATTTTCTTGCTTATACTGGCAATAGGAATATGTATAATAAATGACCAGACGGATTTCTTTCTGAATTTCGGCAGCTACTTCCCTATTGTCGAGGAAAAGTATCCGAAGGTATCCGGTTTGATTTCCGATGGTTCCGAACGTCTTGCAGAGCTTACGGATTATATTCCCTCTCCATCGGAAATAATAGCTATG
Source organism: uncultured Oscillospiraceae bacterium (assembly GCA_945876665.1). Classification (GTDB taxonomy): domain Bacteria; phylum Bacillota; class Clostridia; order UBA1381; family UBA1381; genus Hominilimicola. The sequence continues at coordinate 5,675 of CAMCPC010000083.1, read as the reverse complement.
ATAAAACATGAAGAACCGCCCATTGACCCGTCAGACGTGGCAACGAACGCATATATAGAAAACAGTCCTATGCTGACGTTTTACCCTCAGGAAAATATCGGTATGGTGGTTGATTACGACACCGTCAATATTTTCGGTGTGGTTGCATCAAAGAGCAAATCTCACCTCATAGCCGAATTTTCCGACGAAAACGGCGAATCTCTTGAGCAGGTATCTATGGCGGCGGACTCCGACGGCAAATTTAACAAAAAAATAGATATTCCTGACACCGATTCCTTGTCGCTCCGCCTTGCCGTATATACAGGCAGCAAGGCTTACGGACAGTTCGAAAGCTGGGTATACAATTATATAACGCTTGACAAAACTCCCGACGGCGGTTGGGAAATGTCACAATCACCCGTATTCAGTCACAACAAGCAGATGTATGAAAAGGACAAATCAATCAAGGACGCGCTTAAACACACAGCATCGATTCAGTCAAACAGTGACGCAATTATATCCATTGCCCAACAACTCACAGCAGGCATTGACAGCGATTATGACAAAGCGCTTGCGCTGCATGACTGGATATGTTCGTATATGTATTATGACATTGACAGTCTGAGTGCGCAGGAAACACCGCCGTACTATGCAACGGATATCGTCAAATCAAGAAAGGCTGTCTGCCTTGGCTTTGCAACGCTTATGGCATCTCTGTGCAGGAGCATTGATATACCATGCAATGTAGTTTCGGGCTATGCGCTCGGAATCAATGATGACAACATGGCATGGAACGACACAACAGCGGCAACCGAAGAACAGAATCACGCGTGGAATGAGGTATATGTTGACGGAAGATGGATAATTGTCGACACCACATGGGACTGCGCAAACAAAATCGAAAACGGAGAAATGACAAAGGGCAGTGAGGTTTCACACATCTATTTTGATGCCAATCTGCAATTTTTCTCAAACAATCACAAAATTCTGGAGTATTCAAAAAGAAGATAATGAAAATAGGAAATTTCACAACAGAAAACAACGTCTTTCTTGCGCCGATGGCAGGCGTAACGGATTTGCCGTTCCGCAAAATATGCCGCCGTTACGGCGCGGGACTTGTATATTCGGAAATGGTCAGCGCGAAAGGTCTTTACTATAACGACAAAAAAACGGCTGAGCTTATGCGCATTGACGATGATGAACGCCCTTGCGCAATACAGATTTTCGGTTCAGACGCAGACATCATGGCTGAGGTAATACCAAAGGTTATGAAAGCCAAGCCCGATATTATAGACATCAACATGGGTTGTCCCACCCCGAAAATAGTAAACAACGGCGACGGCAGCGCGCTTCTTAAAACACCCGAAAAAATAGGCGAAATAGTGCGCAAGGTTTCAGCCGCCTCCCCCGTCCCTGTAACGGTCAAAATCCGCAAGGGCTGGGATGATGACAATATCAACGCTGTTGAGGTCGCAAAAATAATTGAGCAGGGCGGCGCGGCGGCAGTAACTCTGCATGGCAGAACACGCGAGGAATTTTACAGCGGCACAGCCGACTGGGATATTATAAAGGCGGTCAAAAATGCCGTATCAATACCTGTAATCGGAAACGGCGACATAAAAACAGCCGAAGATGCAAAACATATGTTTGAATACACAGGCTGTGACGCGGTTATGATAGGCCGCGGCAGCGAAGGCAATCCGTTCATTTTCAGACAGGTAAACGAATACCTTCAAAACGGCAGGGTTGATTTTTGCCCCACACCGCATGACAGACTTATGCAGATGCTTGAGCATATAGAAATGCTTGTAACGGAAAAGGGCGAAAGCCGCGGAATAAAAGAAGCGAGAAAGCACATTGCATGGTATATCAAGGGACTTCCGGGCGCGGCACGTCTTAAGGGCGAGGTCTTTAAAATTAGTGATATTGCTACAATGCGCTCTTGTCTGACAGAATATATTAATCATCTGCAATAAAGATTTTTTTATTACAAAAAAGCCTTGAAAAAGAAGGGGCAATTTGATATAATTATTGAAATAATACTAATGAGAGGAGTTATAAGAAATGGAAGATAAATTTTCAAAAGAAGGTCTTACATTTGACGACGTATTACTTGTTCCGCAGGCATCGGATGTTACACCAAACGAAATTGACCTGAGAACCAAATTAACAAAAGACATTACACTTAACATACCGCTGATGAGTTCCGCAATGGATACTGTAACAGAGTCATCAATGGCTATTGCCATGGCGCGTGAAGGCGGCATCGGAATTATCCATAAAAACATGACCATAGAACAGCAGGCAGCAGAAGTTGATAAGGTTAAGAGAAGCGAAAATGGTGTCATAACAAACCCGTTCAGTCTGACAAAGGATCGCACACTTCAGGATGCTGACAATTTGATGGCGCGTTTCAGAATTTCGGGCGTTCCTATCGTAGACAGCGAGAACAAGCTTATCGGTATTATAACAAACCGCGACCTTAAATTTGAAACAGACTTCAGTCAGAAAATATCTGATGTTATGACATACGAAAATCTTGTAACTGCTCCGGTCGGCACAACACTTATGGAAGCGCAGAAAATCCTTTCAAAGGCAAAGGTTGAAAAGCTTCCTATCGTTGATGACGAAGGTCACTTAAAGGGACTTATCACAATAAAGGATATTGAAAAAGCCGTTCAGTACCCCAATTCAGCACGCGACAAGCAGGACAGACTTCTTGTAGGTGCTGCAATCGGCGTTACTGCGGACGCTCTTGACAGAGTCAAGGCTGTAGTTGAAGCCGGTGTTGACGTTATCGTACTTGACAGCGCGCACGGACACAGCAAAAACATCATAAACAAGGTTAAGGAAATCAAGGCGTCATTCCCCGACCTGCCTATTATCGCAGGTAATATCGCCACAGGCGAAGCGGCAGAGGCGCTTATCAAGGCAGGCGCAGATTGCGTTAAGGTCGGTATAGGTCCGGGTTCAATCTGTACAACACGTGTCGTTGCAGGTATAGGCGTACCGCAGGTTACAGCCGTATATGACGTAAGCTGTGTTGCTAAGAAGTACGGTATTCCTGTTATCGCAGACGGCGGTGTAAAGTATTCAGGCGACATCGTTAAGGCTATCGCGGCAGGCGGTGACGTTATCATGCTCGGAAGTCTGCTTGCAGGCTGTGACGAAAGTCCGGGCGAATTTGAAATCTTCCAGGGAAGACGCTTTAAGGTTTACAGAGGTATGGGTTCAATCGCAGCTATGGAATGCGGCAGTAAGGACAGATACTTCCAGACAGGCTCAAAGAAGCTTGTTCCGGAGGGCGTTGAAGGCCGTGTGCCTTATAAGGGTCCTGTTTCCGATACAGTGTTCCAGCTTCTTGGCGGTATCCGTTCAGGTATGGGCTACTGCGGAACTAAGACTATTCCTGAGCTTAAGGAAAGAGGCAAGTTCGTCAGAATTACAGGCGCAGGTCTTAAGGAAAGCCATCCGCATGATATTTATATCACAAAGGAAGCTCCTAACTACAGCTATAACACACAAGGCTGATAAATCGCAACTTAAAAACAGCACCAATCGGTGCTGTTTTTTGATGTTCATTTATATAAGTCCTTTTAGTTTAAGAACGTGTTCTACGGCACTATCAAGTGTTTCCATACTGATTTCGCCGCTTTTTACTGCCGCTAAAATCTGATTGTAGCCTGTTTCATAATCCGTAGTTATCAGCAAATCATTGCCTGCATTAACCGACTTTGTATACACATTTTCCATGTCGGCAACCGCACCCATTGCAATATCGTCCGTCATTATAACTCCGTCAAAGCCAAGCTCACTGCGGAGTATATCATGTATTACGGGAGATAATGAAGCAGGATTCTCACTGTCCAGACTGTTCACCGTGTTATGTGACACAAGCACACAGCTTGCGCCCGCGTCAATGCCCGCCTTGAACGGTACAAGGTCAGTGCTGTGTATATCCTCAGCGCTTTTTTCGTTGTAGACAGTTCCCTTATGGCTGTCGCCCGTAACCTCTCCGTAACCGGGAAAATGCTTTAATACACTCCATATTCCCGCGTCATTCATTGCGGTCACAGTCTGCGAAATAAAGTCTGCCGTTTCCTCATAGCCCTGTCCGAAGCTGCGCTTATAAATATACGTGTCGGGGTTGGTGGACACGTCCGCCACAGGCGCAAGGTTCATGTTTATGCCAAGGCTTAGAAGTAATTCTGATTTTTCCTTTGCATTGGCAATAACCGCCTCCATGCCGCCCTCATTGTAAATGTCCTGCGGTGACTTGTATTTTTCTCTTGCAAGGTTCGGATTTGCGCTGACGCGCACCACTGTTCCGCCCTCCTCGTCAACACCGATTATAAGAGGGATTTTGCTTGCAGACTGGAATCCATCAATTTTGCTTATTACATCGTCCTTTGTAAGACCGTCAAAATCACGCTGAAACATCAGTATTCCGCCCGGGTTCTTTGCCATAAGCGAATTTACTTCTTCCTCCGTTTCGGGACAGCGCACAAATAATATCTGTCCGACCTTTTCCTCAAGAGTCATTGTGTCGATAAGCGACGATTCTTCCGTTGCAATCGGTACTTCCGTCGTTGCTGGCTGCGGCTTTTCGCCGCAGGACGCAAGTGACAGACACATGGTAAGCATTGTCAGTATTGAAATTATCTTGTTCATATTTTTCCTCCTCAACTCACATACAGCATACCTTTTTCTTCTTTTAATTCAAAATATTTCGGTCTTTCAAGCGGGTGCTTGTTTGGTGAGTGCAAAAGCAATAACAGCTTATCATCAAAGGTTCTGAATATCATGCCGTGACCGCCGTCCTTTTTAAACAGCAACTCGTCACGCTGTACCCAATTTCCGTCAATGTCGCCGTTGTCGGATATGGCTATCGCTTCGGTGTATCCCTCCTCGCCCATGCTCGACCACAACAGCAGCAGCGTGCCGTCGGCGCACCTGTACGGGAACGGACCGTCTGTAACATATATACCGTCCTGCTGCGCCTCTCTTATCCAGCTTGCCTCGCTCGCCTTGAACAGCGTAAACGGCTCGCTGACCGCCCTTTTAAGGTCAGCACTCATCTCAACAGCGCATATTTCGCCGTCCTTTATCTGCACCCATTCATGGCAGAATATCATATACGGCTTGCCGTTTTTCGCAACATACAGCGTGCCGTCAAGCGCCTCCCAGTCGGGCGGTGTTATTGTACCCTCGCTGTGGACGGTGAATTTGCCGTCAGGCGCATCAGCCTTTAAAACCATAGTACCGCGGCACTTATCAGCCGACTTAAACGATGCGAACATATAGAACGCGCCGTTATAGGCGTACACCTCAGGCGCCCAGTAATGCCTGTCCGCCCAGAAGTCACTTGTGCGCGTAAAAATCTCTTTTGGCTCTGACCAGTTCTCCAAATCGGTGCTGACGTATACGTCAAGACCTGTCGCGCTGTCCTCCCATACCTCGCTGCCGCGTGAGCCGTAAAGGTAGTATTTGCCCTCATAGGGCAGTATGAACGGGTCACGGATATTTATTTCTTCTCTTTTCATTTTCGTTCTCCTTAATTTACTGCTGTCAGAATTTCTTTGTATGCCCAGTGTTCAGGCGTAACATCACTGAACGGATTTTGCGCGTTTACGTCCGCCTCGCGTCCCAATGCTCTATTTATCATTGTTACCGCCTCGGCGCGGGTGATTTTTCCG
>CAMCPC010000082.1 GCA_945876665.1 uncultured Oscillospiraceae bacterium | reverse complement strand
CAAATCTTGAAGCGCCCCATGTGGAAAAGAAAACTCCGCAGATACTTGCAGGTGATGAGGTAGAGCGCCTTTTGGAACAGCCCGACACGTGCGACAATAAGGGCGTAAGGGACAAGGCAATGCTGGAGCTTCTCTATGCCACCGGTATACGTGTAAGTGAGCTTATAAATCTTGATATTACAGATATTAATATACCCATGAGCTTTATCCGTTGCCGCGGCGGCAGAAAGGAACGCATTATTCCCATGGGTAATAAGGCTAAGGAAGCGCTTGATAATTACATAGAGAACGCGAGAGGCTATATGCTTAAGGACGAAAACGAAACGGCGTTGTTTGTGAACTGTAATGGTATGCGTCTGTCGCGTCAGGGTTTCTGGAAGCTTATCAAGAATTACAGAAACGAGGCGGGTATACAGGCGGAAATCACGCCCCATACGCTGCGTCATTCCTTTGCGGCGCATTTGCTTGAAAACGGCGCTGACCTACATTCCATTCAGGAAATGATGGGACATGCTGACATTTCCTCTACGCAGGTTTATTCGAGAGTGGTAAACAGTAAAATTAAGGATGTCTATGCGAAGGCTCACCCAAGAGCCTGAAAACACATTTCTAAAAAATGAATAGAAAACCATAAAAAGCATATTATAAATTCATACAAGCTTTGTGAAAGGAGTTATAAGTATGAAGAAAATAATATGCTTTTTTATTTGTGCCTGTTTTATGATGCAGAGCGTGTGCGTCTTTGCAGAGGGTGAACAGGAAACAGATCTCGGACTGAATGCAAAGTCGGCAATTCTTATGGAGGATAGTACGGGAAAGGTGCTTTACGAAAGCAATCCCGATGAACGTGTGCCTATTGCAAGCGTGACAAAGGTAATGACAATGCTTCTTATAATGGAAGCGGTTGACAGTGGAAAGATTACGCTTGATGATATGGTGACGGTCAGTGAGAACGCTATGAGCTACGGCGGAAGTACGATGTTCCTTGAAGCGGGTGAACAGCTTACCGTAAATGACATGATGAAGGGTATAGCAGTTGCCAGCGCAAATGACGGCTGTGTTGCGATGGCGGAGCATCTTGCGGGAAGTGAGAGTGCCTTTGTGGATATGATGAACGCAAAAGCGCAGGAGCTTGGCATGGAGAATACGCATTTTATGAACACAAACGGACTTGACGAGGATGACCACTATTCCAGTGCGCGTGACGTGGCGATTATGTCGCGCGAGCTTATAAAGCACAAGACTATTTTCAATTACACCTCAATATGGATGGACACGCTGCGCGGCGGCAAGTTCCAGCTTGCAAATACAAATAAGCTGATACGCTTTTATGAGGGTGCAAACGGTCTTAAGACAGGCTCAACATCAAAGGCGCTGTGCTGTCTGAGTGCTACGGCAAAGAGAAATGATATGCAGCTTATCGCAGTAGTGCTTGGCGCGCCGACATCGGCAGAAAGGTTTTCTTCGGCAAAGTCGCTGCTTGATTACGGCTTTGCGAATTATGCCGTAAATACTCAGGTTACGGCAGGTGACGAGATTGACAGGGTGCATGTGGAAAAAGGTGTAGACAACGAGGTGAGCGTGGTTGCAGCTGATACGTACTCCACACTTGTGAAGAAGGGTCAGGAGGACAACGTAACAAAAGAGGTAATCCTTGACGAGCAGATAACCGCGCCGCTTGAAGCAGGGGAAAAGCTTGGCACGATGAAAATCAGCCGTGATGGAGAGACTCTTGCGGAGATTGACTTAAACGCTGCAAATGCGGTTGAGAAAAAGGGAATAGGTCTTATTGTAAAGGACTTTTTTCGCATGATATTCTACGGTGACAGTACCATGACAGCGGAAAATTTGTAAATAAATTCAGGTATGCTGTTGAAATCAGCGGTAATTTAATGTATACTATATAATAGGAATTTATTTTATCCGAAAGGAATTGATTAACATATGAAGAAAATAATTTCATTGATTTTGACAGCAGCAATGTCTGCTGCAGCTTTGCCTGTTATTGCGGCAGGTACATCTCAGCAGAAGGAAATTGAGAAATACCCGTGGGCGGCTCAGAGTGTTAAGTATTGTATGGACAACGGCATAATTGAGGGCAATGAGTTCGGCGAGCTTGACCTTGGCGGAAACCTCACAAGGGCGCAGATGGCAAGGATTTTTACGGATACCTTCGGACTTGAAGCGGATAAGACGCTTGAATTTGGTGATGTCAAGAAAACAGATTGGTTTTATAAATACGCGCTTACAATTCAAGGCAGCATGCCGAAAAAGGGTGATTTCTTTGACGGCGGTGAGTACGTAACGCGTGAGGAATTTGCCGCAACTCTTGTCAAGGCTTCGGGCGGTAAGGCAGCGGCAAGCTACACTATTACAAACTACAGCTTTAAGGATGCCGCTGACGTAGATGACGCATACAAGAATCTGCTTGAAACTGCCGTTGCCAATCTTTATATGCTTGGTGATGATGGCAATATCAGACCGAAGGACTTGCTTACACGTGCCGAAGCCTGCGCATTTTTATACCGTGTTGTAAATCCGGAGGCTGATAAAACGCCTATAACGGGTGACGCACAGGTTACTCTTGAGCAGGCTCAATCATGGGCAAAATCCAAGGGCGCGGCTGACAGATTTATAGAAGTTGCTCCGCTGTATTGGTATTACGGCGAACAGTTCGGAATACGTCCCGAGGTGATGTACGCGCAGGCAGGCAAGGAAACAGGCTATGGAAAATACGGCGGAGCGGTGCTGCCTGAGATGAATAACTGGGCAGGAATAAAGATAAAAAATCCTACAGGCGACAAAACGGAGGATCACGAAACCTTTGCCACACCTGATGACGGTGTAAGAGCGCATTATAATCATATGAGCGCATATGTTGGACTTGCGCCTATCGGCGAGCCGCACGACAGATATTATGTTGTAAAATCCATTGCATGGGCGGGAACGGTCAAGTTTGTTGAACAGCTTGGCGGCAGATGGTGTCCCGATATAAATTACGGCTACGATATTCTTAAGATGATAGATAACATGAAAACATACTAAGGAGCAACAAATGATACTGCTTAACGGAAGTAATATAAAGAAGATGTTTCTTGACGAAACACTTTTTGATAATGTGTCGTTCAATGTGGACAGCGCCGATAAAATCGGCTTTGTGGGCGTGAACGGCGCGGGGAAATCCACCCTTTTCAAGATAATCACAGGAGATATGGATTATGACGAGGGCGAGATTTTCCGCAATAAAAATTTAAAAATCGGCTACCTTGACCAGTACAGTGTAAACGGTAGTGAAAAGAGCATATGGGACGAAATTCTGACTGTATTTTCAGAGGTAATGGAGATAGAACAGCAGCTTGACGAAATCCGCTTTGATATTGAGAATAAAATCGGCGACCTTGACGCGCTTGTAAAGCGTCAGACCGCCTTGCAGGAACGTTTTTCGGAGCTTGATGGATTCTATTATAAGTCAAAGGCAAAGAGTACCCTTACGGGACTGGGATTTGCGGAGGACGAATTTAGCTTGTGCGTGGATAAGCTGTCGGGCGGACAGAAAACGCGCGTTGCTCTTGGCAAAATCCTGTTGTCGGACGCAAATCTACTGCTTTTGGACGAGCCAACCAACCACCTTGATATTGAGTCGGTGGAATGGCTTGAGGATTTCTTAAAAAGCTATAACGGCGCGTTTATTGTGATTTCCCATGACAGATATTTTCTTGACAGGGTGACGAATAAAACCTTTGAGCTTGAAAATATGCGTTTCCGTTCCTATAACGGCAACTACAGTGCGTATATGGCGCAGAGAGAAATCGATAAAAAGACCGAACAGAGAAATTACGATAATACTATGCGTGAAATTCAACGTCTTGAAAACGTCGTTGAACAGCAGCGCCGCTGGGGCAGGGAGAAGAATATAAAAACTGCCGAAAGCAAGATGAAGGTTATTGAAAAACTGGAAAACAGCCTTGTTGCGCCGACGCAGGAGGCGGAGGATATGTATTTTTCCTTTAAAGCCTGTGCGGGCGGCGGACAGGACGTGCTTGAAACGCAAAGTCTTGGTATGGCTTTCGGTGAGAATAAGCTGTTTTCGAATGTGGATATGCTCATAAAAAAGGGCGAAAAGGTGTTCCTTTTAGGTCCTAACGGCTGCGGTAAGACGACATTGCTTAAAATAATAATGGGCGAGTATGAGCATACCGAGGGCGAATATAAAATCGGCGCGAATATCCATATCGGCTATTACGACCAGATACAGGAAAATCTGCACATGGATAAAACCGTCATAGACGAGGTGTGGGACGAGTATCCGAACATGACGCAGACGCAGATAAGAAACGCGCTTGCGGTGTTCCTGTTCCGAGGTGAGGACGTTTTCAAGGAAATACATAAATTGTCGGGCGGCGAGAGAGCAAGAGTGGAGCTTGTAAAGCTGATGCTGAAGAGCGTAAATCTGCTTATCATGGACGAGCCGACAAACCATCTTGATATTGAGTCGCGCGAGGCACTTGAAAACGCCTTGACAGACTATGACGGCACAATGCTCATGGTGTCCCATGACCGTTATTTTATAAATAAGCTTGCGGACAGGATTTTGTACCTTACGCCCAACGGCATAGAAAGCTACAGCGGAGGCTATGACAGCTTTACGGCGCGCAATACCGTAAAGGAGGAAAAGAAAACCACCGACAGCGCCCTTGACTATAAGGAGCAAAAACGGCTTGAGGCGGAAAAACGCAAGACAATCAACCGTTTTAGAAAGGTTGAGGAGCTTATTGAGCGGCTTGAGGAGGAAATAGCGGTGCTTAACGGTGAAATGGCAAAGCCGGAATATGCCGCAGATTTCACGAAGCTTGCGGAGCTGTCGGGGGAAGCTGAAAAGAAAAATTCTGAGCTGGAGGAGCTTATGCTTGAATGGGAAGAGCTACAGCTTGAAATAGAAGAAAAGGGGTACGAGGTATGAGAGCGGTTGTGCAGAGAGTAACGTCGGCAGACGTGAAAATTGACGGCGAGGTAAAGGGCAAAATAGATAACGGCTTTATGGTGCTTTTAGGCGTTGGTAATGGCGACACAGAGGAGGATATGAAATATATTGCCGATAAGATTATAAATCTGCGTGTTTTCAGTGATGAAAATGATAAGATGAATTTGAGCCTTGCGGACGTGGACGGCAGTATGCTTGTTATATCCCAGTTCACACTGTACGGCGACTGCTCACATGGCAGACGTCCTTATTTCGGCGACGCAATGGAGCCGGTGGGCGCGAATAAAATGTATGAGAATTTTGTCGCCTATGTGCGAGATAAGGGCATACATACCGAAACAGGCGAATTTGGTGCGGATATGAAGGTGTCACTCACCAATGATGGCCCTGTGACGATTATTTTGGAGAGTAAAAAATAGTTTTTATATTGCAAAATATTACATTAAATGATATAATCAAATTAATATTCAATTATAAACTATGGAGGAAAAATTATGCAGAATGAAACAGTAATTGTGCTTGACTTTGGCGGTCAGTATAATCAGCTTATAGCCCGCAGAGTGCGTGAATGCAACGTGTACTGCGAGGTTATGTCATATAAAAATTCTATCGAAAAGATTAAGGAAAAGAACCCTGTGGGTATTATCTTTACAGGCGGTCCGAACAGCGTGTATGATGAAAAATCACCGCACTATGATAAGGCAATTTTTGAGCTTGGTATTCCTATTCTGGGCATATGCTACGGCAGCCAGCTTATGGCATATTCGCTTGGCGGACACGTGGATACCGCACCTGTCAGCGAGTACGGAAAAACGGAGATAACAACCTCCGAAAGCAAGTTGTTTGAGAATGTTGACAAGAATACTATTGTTTGGATGAGCCATACGGATTACATAGACCGTGTTCCCGAGGGCTTTAAGATTACTGCATATTCAAAAGATTGTCCATGCGCGGCTTATGAGAACGAGGAAAAGAAGCTGTATGCGGTGCAGTACCACCCAGAGGTAAATCATTCTGTACAGGGACAGCAGATGCTTAAAAATTTCTTATTTAATGTCTGCGGATGTAAGGGTGACTGGCTGATGTCTGATTTTGCGGAGAAGTCAATCAAGGCTTTGCGTGAGAA
>CAMCPC010000081.1 GCA_945876665.1 uncultured Oscillospiraceae bacterium | reverse complement strand
AACAGAGGACACGCACTTTGCAAAGGAGGGCAAAACCACGCTTTACTTTGCGGCAGATAACAAATTTATCGGAATTATAGCGGTAGCTGACACTGTAAAGTCTACAAGCAAACAGGCGATTGAAGATATGCGCAAAATGGGACTTGACGTAATCATGCTGACGGGCGATAATAAGGTTACAGCCGAGGCAATAAAAAATCAGCTTTCGCTTACGCGCGCTATTGCGGAGGTGCTTCCGTCCGATAAGGAGGAGGAAGTACGCAAGCTGCAAAACGAGGGACATAAGGTGGCAATGGTCGGCGACGGCATAAATGACGCGCCCGCGCTTACGCGTGCCGATGTCGGCGTGGCAATCGGTGCGGGAACGGACGTGGCGATAGAGGCGGCGGACATTGTTCTGATGAAAAGCGACTTGCAGGAAGTGGTAACTTCAATAGAATTAAGCCACTCCGTAATCAAGAATATAAAGGAAAATCTTTTCTGGGCGTTTTTCTATAATGTTCTGGGAATACCAATTGCAGCAGGTGTGCTTTACGGCATTGCGGGACTCAAGTTAAACCCAATGATTGCCGCGCTTGCAATGAGCTTCAGCTCGGTATTCGTTGTGTCGAATGCTCTAAGATTAAGATTTTTCAAGCCAAAACGTAATAAAAATGTAAACAATAAAAAGGAGGATATAAAAATGACAAAGACAATTAAAATCAACGGTATGATGTGCAGTCACTGCACAGGCAGAGTATCTGACGCGCTCAATGCGATTGACGGCGTAACGGCAGAGGTTAGTCTTGATAACGGCGGACAGGCGGTTGTGACGCTTTCAAAGGACGTGTCTGACGAAATACTTAAAAAGACTGTGACAGACGCCGGCTATGAGGTTACGGGAATTGAATAAATCTGAAACACCCTTCGGGGTGTTTTTTTCAATGAAATACCAATATTTTAGTTTTACATTAAATAAAATATGTGGTATACTAAAAGTATCGTTTTTTTAATGCTATGTAGGGAGGAAAATTTTGTGAGAAAGAAAATTTTTGTGCTTGTAATGCTGATTACGCTGTGCATAGGTATGACAGTGTATGCCGATGTACTTGGCGAGCAAAGCGGCGGCTGGAGTACGTATATGGGAGCGAATACATACTTCCATAACGTGCAGTACACCTCGGACAGTGTCGGCAAGCAGAATGAGTATTACGTGGAATACACGCCCAACAGCGAGGCTGTGCCTGTAATTGTGAACGGCAAAAGCATATGGGGTACAAGGAACATACAGCAGGCAGAGCAGTATATGCAGGAGAATGGATTAAGACCGCTTGTGGGCATAAATGCCGATTATTTTTCTTTTAAAACGGGCATACCTATGGGGTATACGATTATTGACGGTGAAATCGCGTCAAAGGAATACGGTGGACAGGACGCTGTCGGCTTTCGTGCGGACGGTACGGGATTTATAAAGTGGCTGGATATTCAGACTACGCTCTCAGACGGAACAAACGGCATAGACATTATGTACATTAATAAATGGTGTCAGCCGGGGTTTGACCCTGTGTATCTGCTTACCGACAAATTCGGAAGCAGCACAAAAACATCGTCGGAATGTATTTTTGTTATCTGCTCGCCCAAGGAAGGCAGACTGCATGTGGACGAAACCATGACGGTTACTGTTGACGACGTGTTCATATATAACGGAGCAATAGAAATTCCTGAGGGTAAAATGGTGTTCGTTATGGACACAAGCGGTCAGAGTAATTTGTATGATTTCCTGAGCCGCTGCTACGCGGGACAGGAGCTTACAATCGCAAATCAGGCAATCGGCGATGACGGCACTTGGCGGACTGCGGAAAATGCTACAAGCTCTGTCGGCGGCAGACTTGTGTCAAATGGTGTGGCAAATTCCAATTTTGAAGCGGGCGCGGCGCCGAGAACAGCGGTTGGTATAAAGGCTGACGGAAATATAATTTTCTATACTATTGACGGCAGACAACAGGGCTACAGCTACGGCGCGCAGCTCAAAACGCTTGCGCAGCGCATGGTGGAGCTTGGCTGCGTGGACGCGATAAATCTTGACGGCGGCGGCTCGACAACGATTTCCGCGCTGTTTCCGGGCAAGGATTCGCCTATGGTGGTAAATTCACCGTCGGACGGATACCTGAGAAATGTTTCAAACTTCATTTTCCTTAAGGATAACAGAGAAAGAACGAACATTCCGTGGATAGTGAACCTGTCTGATGGAGGAAACACGAATTACCTTTCCGGTATGAGTACAAAGCTTGATATAGATAGCGTATACGACACGGCGAATTACAAAATGGAGGAGTATGATATACAGTTCCGCGTCGACACGGATACTGGAAGCAGTATTGATGACGAGGGTTATCTGTATCTGAACGGCACAGGATTGGTTGACGTTGTACTTTATAATGATAACGGCGATATAACCACAAGAACCTACAGCGTTTTTGAAACACCCGAGGAAATAAAGATATACAATCAGGCGGACTGGAAAGAGGTAAACGAGATATACACCGAAGCAAACGAGGAATTACAGTTATATCTGTCCGCGTCCTCGTATGTGAACAATGTGGAGCTTAACTCGAATAACAGAATGTTCACATGGGAAATTGAGGGCGACATAGGAACAGTCACGCCTGACGGAATTTTTACTCTTGCCGATACGGTGAATGAGGAGGGTATAATCAGGATAACTGCAGGGGACTGCGTAAAGGAAATTCCTGTGCATATTGCTGATTACCCGAAAACACCAAATCCGTTTTATGACACAGAGGGACATTGGGCGCAGGATATAATAACCGATATGGCGGCAAAGGGCGTTATAAACGGTCAGGAGGAGGACGGAAGAATGGTCTTTAAGCCTGACAACAACATGACAAGAGCTGAATTTGCGTCCATGATAGTGAACTACAAACAGCTTGACCTGTCAACATATGAGAATGTGACGCTCGATTTTACAGACGCGGGAAATATACCGCTGTGGGCGCAGAATGCTGTGAAAGCGGCGTACAGTGAGGGGATAATACTCGGACGCGTGAACGACGACGGCACATCGGAATTTGCGCCATATGACAATATTACCAGAGCCGAGGCTATGACAATTCTGGGCAGAATACTGCCCGAAGAAACAGATTTGCCGAATCTGCCATTTGCTGATAATAACGATATACCTAATTGGGCATACGAGGGATTGCAAAAGCTTTATTCAATAGGTATTATAAGCGGTTACGAGGACAACACAATATTGCCGAATAACAATATAAAGCGCGCGGAGGCGGCAACGATGCTGTATCGGATAGAAAATAAATAACGCAGAACAAGGAAGCGATAACGCTTCCTTTTTTAAATTTATATAAAAATTTAAAAAATATATTGACAACGGATTTAATAAATGCTATAATCAAATCAATAAATGAACGTATGAACAGTTGTTCAGATATAATAATATATAAGGAGGAAAAGATTATGAAGAAAAGTTATAAAATTGAAGTGGATTGCGCAAACTGCGCAAATAAGATGGAGATTGCGGCAAACAAAATAGAGGGCGTAAAGAACGCGTCGGTTAATTTCATGGCGCTTAAAATGAATGTTGAATTTGAGGACGGCGCTGACGTAAAGTCGGTAATGAAAGAGGTACTTTCGGCTTGCAGAAAGATTGAGCCTGACTGCGAGATTATGTTCTGATAAAGGGGTGGTGAGGTATGTCACGGAAACAGAAAAAGGTATTGGTGAGAATTATTGTAAGCGCTGTTACACTTGTCATATGCGCTTTAATATCGCATTTTATCGAAATGCCGCTTGCGGCAGAGCTATTTATATATCTTGTGCCGTATCTGATAATCGGCTATGATATACTTATAAAGGCAGGCAAGGGAATACTTAACAGACAGGTGTTCGATGAGAATTTTCTTATGGCAATAGCGACAGTTGGCGCTGTTGCGCTTGGTGATTACCGCGAGGGCGCAGCTGTCATGTTATTTTACCAGATTGGCGAGCTGTTCCAAAGCTGTGCTGTGGGTAAGAGCAGACGTAATATAAGCGCACTCATGGATATACGTCCCGATTATGCAAATATTGAAAGGGAGGGTGAGATAGTTCAGGTTGATCCTGACGAGGTTGAAGTCGGAAGTGAGATAATCGTAAAAGCGGGCGAAAAAATTCCGATAGACGGAATTATAGTTGACGGACGCACAACTCTTAACACATCGGCGCTTACCGGTGAGAGCGTGCCGCGTGATGCGGAAAAGGGCAGCGCAGTACAGAGTGGCTGCATAAATATGACGGGGCTTATAAGAGTTAAGACAACGAAGGAATTTGGTGAATCAACCGCGTCCAAAATCCTTGAGCTTGTGGAAAATTCAAGTCTTAAGAAGGCGAAGTCGGAAAATTTTATCAGCAAATTCGCCCGTTATTATACACCTGCAGTATGCTTGGGTGCGCTTGCGCTTGCGGTGCTTGTGCCACTTGTGCGTATGATTATCGGTACATCTCCGGAATGGGGGATATGGGTTATGCGCGCGCTTACATTCCTTGTAATCAGCTGTCCGTGTGCGCTGGTTATCAGTATACCGCTTGGCTTTTTCGCCGGAATAGGCGGCGCAAGCAGTCAGGGAATACTTATAAAAGGCTCCAATTATATTGAAACAATGGCGAATACAAAATATGTGGTGTTTGACAAAACAGGCACAATGACAGAGGGTGTGTTTGATGTTGTGGGAATTCATCATAACATAATGGAGCGTGAAAAGCTGCTTGAATATGCTGCGCTTGCAGAAATAGGTTCAAATCACCCGATTGCGGAATGTATCCGCGCCGCGTGTGAGAGTGAAATAGATAAAACAAGAGTATCGTCGGTTGAGGAAATTGCAGGCTGCGGAATTATTGCGGTTATTGACGGCAGAAAGGTGGCTGTCGGCAATGAAAAGCTTATGGGTAAGCTGAATATAGCACATAAGCCGTGTCACGGTGTCGGAACGCTTGTGCATATCGCCGTTGACGGAGAGTATCAGGGACATATACTCATTGCGGACGTTGTAAAACCGACTGCAAAAGAGGCAATAACTATGCTGAAAAAAGCGGGTGTGGCAAGAACAGTAATGCTTACGGGCGATTCTCAAAAGGCGGCAAAGCCTGTCGCGGAAGAAATCGGTGTTGATGAGGTGCATTGCTCGCTTTTGCCTGCTGATAAGGTTGAAAAGGTAGAGGAGATAATTTCAAAGAAAAAAACTAAAGAGAAGCTTGCTTTTGTGGGCGACGGCATAAATGACGCGCCCGTGCTTTCAA
This sequence comes from uncultured Oscillospiraceae bacterium, assembly GCA_945876665.1. Taxonomy (GTDB): domain Bacteria; phylum Bacillota; class Clostridia; order UBA1381; family UBA1381; genus Hominilimicola. Next base: position 818 of record CAMCPC010000081.1, on the reverse strand, counting down.
GAGCGGACATAGGCATAGCAATGGGAGCGCTCGGCTCTGATGCAGCTATTGAAGCGGCGGACGTTGTGCTGATGGACGATAATCCGCTGAAGATTGTAAAGGCAATAAAAATTTCACGTAAATGTATGCGTATAGTATATCAGAATATCATATTTGCAATCGGTATAAAGCTTATATGTCTTGCGCTCGGTGCGGTAGGTATAGCCAATATGTGGTTTGCGATATTTGCGGATGTGGGAGTTATGATAATCGCAGTATTGAATTCAATACGCACACTGAGGATAAAATAGGCAGAATCAAACGATGGTATGTTTTTGAATTATATGATTTTATTCTGCAATATTATAATAATATATACAAAATACGACAATGGTACAATATTTGTGAAATATTGTACCATTTTTCTTGACAATCGCAAAAAATGGAAATATAATAAATATGTAATTAATATGTGTTAATATGGAGAATTGTTATGCAGAAAGAAACCAAAAAACAGAGATTTGACAGAATTGCAGAGGCGCGCAGAGAAAAGATACTTGATGCACTGCGTCTTTTGGAAAATTGCTCAAACAAGTCAAATTACGAATATACAGCAGAGGAAGTAGAGGATATCTTTGCATCAATAGAAGATGCGCTGCACAGTGCAAAGGAAAAGTTTACTCAGGATACAAAGCAAAAGAGAGTAAATATGTTCAGAAACGCATTTGAATCGGAATACACATGGTTAAACGGATTTATGCGTAATGTTGATCGTTTTGCAGACCATGAGGCGCTGTATAACCCTCTGACGGATACAAGATGGACTTATTCAGAGCTTA
>CAMCPC010000080.1 GCA_945876665.1 uncultured Oscillospiraceae bacterium | reverse complement strand
AACGGAGGACGGAGGCTTTGAGGGCAGCTTTTATTTCGCCGTTGTTGCTTTTGTCAATTACGGTTACATCGCTTTTGGGATTTGCCGATAAAACGCTTCTTAAAGCATTTTCAGCTTCATCAGCATTATCATGGATTTCGAGAATTACCTGTGATTTTACTTCGCTTTTCAGTATAAGTGATGTAATTTCCTTAACAAAAAAGTAAATTCCAAGTACACAAAATATCATAACCGCAGACAAGATACATATATTGAGCATTTTCCACACCTCCGATGTATAATATGCGCAATATATTGGTTGTGTTAATGGTGGTGTTACACTTGACAAACACCGCCTGATTGTATTAAAATAATACATAATAAAAAGTATCGGAGGAATTACAATGGGACTTACATTAACAGAAAAAATATTGTCCGCTCATCTTGTTGAGGGCGAGATGGTAAAAGGCTCTGAAATCGGTATCAGAATTGACCAGACGCTTACTCAGGACGCCACAGGCACAATGGCATATCTTGAATTTGAGGCAATGGGCGTACCGAGAGTAAAAACAGAGCGTTCGGTTGCATATATTGACCATAATACATTGCAGAGCGGCTTTGAAAACGCAGACGACCACAGATTTATCGGCAGTGTCTGCAAAAAGCACGGTATATATTTCTCACGTCCGGGTAACGGTATCTGTCATCAGGTACATCTTGAGCGTTTCGGTATTCCCGGAAAGACTCTTATCGGCTCGGACAGCCACACGCCCACAGGCGGCGGTATAGGCATGATTGCTATTGGTGCAGGCGGTATGGACGTTGCAGTTGCAATGGGCGGCGGTGCTTATTATATCACATGCCCTAAGGTTGTAAAAGTAAACCTTACAGGAAAGCTACAGCCGTGGGTTGCCGCAAAGGATGTTATTCTTGAGGTGTTAAAGAGATTGTCAGTAAAGGGCGGCGTAGGAAAGGTAATCGAATACTGTGGTGAGGGTGTCAAGACACTTTCAGTTCCCGAAAGAGCGACTATCACAAATATGGGCGCAGAGCTTGGCGCGACAACATCAATCTTCCCGTCAGATGAAATAACACTTGAATTTTTAAAGGCACAGGGCAGAGAGCAGGATTACACACCGCTTAGCGCAGATGCTGACGCTGTATATGACGAGGTTGTTGAAATCAACCTGAGCGAGCTTGAGCCGCTTGCTGCATGTCCGCACTCACCTGATAACGTAAAGTCAATCAAGGAGCTTGAGGGACAGAAGATTGATCAGGTTTGTATCGGTTCATGTACAAACTCATCACTTCTTGATATGCTTAAGGTTGCGCATATCCTTAAGGGTAAGACTGTTCACCCTGATGTATCTCTTGCAATCGCTCCGGGCTCAAAGCAGGTGCTTAATATGCTTGCAAACAACGGCGCGTTGGCTATAATGATTGACGCGGGCGCGAGAATACTTGAAAGCGCCTGCGGTCCATGTATCGGTATGGGTCAGTCGCCTAACTCAAAGGGTATTTCTCTTAGAACATTCAACAGAAACTTTGAGGGACGCAGCGGCACAAAGGACGGTCAGATTTATCTTGTATCACCGGAAACAGCGGCTGTTTCAGCGCTTACAGGCGTATTCACAGATCCGAGAAGTCTTGGTGAGGCGGCTGATATTACGCTTCCCGACAAGTTCACAATAAACGACAACATGATAGTTCCGCCGGTTGCGCCGGAGGACATGGACAGCGTTGAGGTACTGAGAGGTCCGAACATCAAGCCATTCCCGGTATCAGAGCCGCTTGCGGAAACAATTGACGCAAAGTGTTCACTGAAGGTAGGCGACAACATTACCACAGACCACATCATGCCGGCAGGCGCAAAGATTTTGCCGCTTCGTTCAAATATTCCGAAGATTTCAGAATACTGCTTTGCGGTATGCGATGAAAAATTCCACGACAGAGCGCTTGAATTGGGTAAGAGTATAATTGTCGGCGGTTCAAATTACGGTCAGGGTTCTTCAAGAGAGCACGCAGCGCTTGCACCGCTTTATCTTGGAGTTAAGGCTGTTATAACAAAGTCATTCGCAAGAATACACATGGCAAACCTTATCAATGCCGGTATTGTACCTATGACATTTGTAAACGAAGCTGATTACGATAAAATCGACCAGTTAGATGAGCTTAAGATTGAAAACGTAGGTAAGCAGATTGCCGCAGGCAATGTTGTAAAGGTAACAAACGTAACAAAGGGCTTTGATTTTGACGTAAACGTTGACTTGTCAGAACGTCAGAAGGAAATGCTTTACGCAGGCGGACTTCTGAACTACACAAAACAGAATTCGTAATATATAGAAAATCGGGTGTTATCATCCGATTTTTTCTTGCTTTAAAATAGTAATAAAAGGGACTATACAAATAGGGGAAAATATGATATAATTATTGATATATAATTAACAAGGGGTATGTATGACATGAGTGATAATGAGAAAAAAGTGCCTGCAGTTGTAATCAAGCGTCTGCCAAGGTACTACCGATATCTCGGTGAATTGATAAAACAGGACGTTAAGCGCATTTCATCAAATGCACTCAGCATCAAAATGAATGTCACAGCATCTCAGATAAGGCAGGACTTCAATTACTTCGGCGGCTTCGGTCAGCAGGGATATGGTTATAATGTTGAGTATCTTTACAATGAAATAGGCGAAATACTCGGTCTTAACGACGGTGACACCACCGTTATAGTCGGCGCGGGTAATCTCGGCAGGGCAATTGCCAGCCACGGCGCATTTGAAAAACGCGGTTTCAAGCTTGTGGGAATTTTTGACAATAACGAAAAGGTAATCGGTACTGTCATAAACGGCATAGAAGTAATGTCTGTGGATAATCTGGAGGATTTCCTCGCTAAAAACAGAGTTGATATAGGTATTCTGACTGTGCCAAAGGCTGCTGTGGTGGAAACAGCGGAAAGACTTGTAAAATGTGGTGTAAAGGGACTTATGAACTTTGCCTACACTGAATTGAATTTTGATAAGGATATAGCTGTTGAAAATGTCCACTTGTCCGATACGCTTATGACTTTGTCCTATAAGATTAAGCAGAACAAGAATTAGATGAGGGATTTGTTATGAAGGTTATTGCATTTGTAGGTCCGAGCGGAACAGGAAAAAGCTACAGAAGCGTTATGGTATCGCAGAAATACGGAGCAGACGCTATTATAGACGATGGATTGCTTATTTCACACGGCAAGGTTATTGCGGGAACCTCCGCAAAGAAAGAGGCCACTAAGATTGCTTCTGTGAAACACGCTCTTTTTATGCGTTCTTATCAGGTTACGGATATCCGCAAGGCACTGAAAAAACATAATATAAAATGTCTGATGATTCTCGGCACCTCCGACGGTATGGTTACTAAAATTGCCAGAAATATCGGTGTAGGGGAAATAGAACAGATTATAAGAATTGAGGACGTGGCAACGCAGGAGGAAATGAATATGGCTCTGCGTATGCGCACCGTTGAGGGAAAGCACGTTATACCCGTACCCACATTAGAGATAAAAAAGGAATTTTCGGGATATTTTCTGCATCCCTTAAGACGTTTCCAAAAAAATCTCGACAAAGAAATTGACACGGCTGCCGCAGATAAATCCATTGTACGTCCAACATTTAGTTATATGGGTGATTATACAATTTCGGATAATGTAATCAACGAAATTGCCATACATGAGGCAGAAAAAATCGAACATCTTGCAAAAGTGCAGAATATTAATCTCAGAAAGACAGGTCATGGCGTACATATTGATATGACTGTCACACTGAAATACGGATGCAACATATTTGACGTGTGTAAAAAAATACAGTATGCAGTCAGAGAAAATGTTGAGCGTTATACCTCGGTAAATGCAAGACGTGTCAATATATTGATTAAAAATCTTGTACGGTAAAGCGGTTTGATTTATCCTGACCGCTTAATTAATGAGAAGGGAATCATATGGATAAATTTGAACTTGTTTCGGAATTTAAACCGCAGGGCGATCAGCCGCAGGCAATACAGACTCTTGTTGACGGAGTAAAAAAAGGTGAAAAATGTCAGACACTGCTCGGCGTAACAGGCAGCGGTAAAACCTTTACGATGGCAAATGTCATTGCACAGGTGAATAAGCCTACTATTGTGCTTGCGCATAATAAAACGCTTGCCGCACAGCTTTGCAGTGAGTTTAAGGAGTTTTTTCCAAATAACTGCGTTGAATTTTTTGTGTCGTACTATGACTACTATCAGCCGGAGGCGTATATTCCTCAGTCAGATACGTTTATAGAAAAGAACGCAGTTACAAATGAAGAAATTGATAAGCTGCGTCACAGCGCCACATTTGCGCTCCTTGAAAGAAAGGATGTTATAATCGTAGCCAGTGTGTCATGTATATACGGCTTGGGTGATCCCGAGGATTATAAAAATCTTATGCTTTCGCTGCGTGTAGGTATGGAAAAGGACAGGGACGAGCTTCTGAAAAAGCTCGTCGCAATGCAGTATGAACGCAATGATATTAATTTTGTCAGAAACAAATTCAGAGTACGCGGCGACGTTGTCGAAATATTCCCATCGAACAACGGCGAAAATGCCATACGTGTAGAATTTTTCGGCGATGAGATAGAACGCATATGCGAGGTGAATGTTGTCACAGGTGAAATTGTCGGTGTAAGACAGCATGCTGTGATTTCTCCCGCTTCACATTATGTAACGACCAACGATAAAATGAAGATAGCGATTGCCGGAATTGAAGCTGAAATGCATGAGCAGGTAAAGTATTTCAAGGAACGTGATATGCTTATCGAGGCACAGCGTATTGAGCAGCGTACCATGTATGACCTTGAAATGATGCAGGAGATAGGATTTTGTCAGGGAATTGAAAACTATTCCAGACATATAAGCGGACGTGCACCGGGGAGTGCGCCGTATACGCTTCTTGATTATTTCCCTGATGATTATCTTATGATAATAGACGAATCACACGTTACAGTGCCGCAGGTGCGCGCAATGTATAACGGCGACAGGGCGAGGAAGGAAACACTTATAAAATTCGGCTTTCGTCTGCCGAGCGCGGCTGATAACAGACCGCTTAAATTTGAGGAGTTTGAAGAAAGACTTCATCAGGTTATATTCACAAGCGCAACTCCCGCGGACTATGAAAAGGAACATTCAAACGTAGTTGCCGAGCAGGTTATACGTCCAACGGGGCTTTTAGATCCGGAGATATTTATAAAGCCTACGGAAAATCAGATTGATGATTTAATAGGCGAGATTAACAAGCGCACAGAAAAGGGTTACAGAACGCTTGTAACAACGCTTACAAAGCGTATGGCGGAGGATCTGACGGACTATCTCACAGGTGTCGGTATACGTGTAAGATATATGCACTCCGACATTTCGACAATAGAGCGTACCGAGATTATAAAGGATTTGCGTATGGGTGAATTTGACGTGCTTGTGGGAATTAACCTGCTGCGCGAGGGCCTTGATATTCCCGAGGTGGCGCTTGTGGCAATACTTGACGCCGATAAGGAGGGATTTCTGCGCAGTGAGATGTCGCTTATCCAGACAATAGGACGCGCCGCGCGTAACAGCGAGGGACAGGTTATACTGTACGCTGACACAATAACAGGCTCAATGCGCCGCGCGATTGACGAAACCCAAAGGCGCAGAAATTTGCAGCAGAAATTCAACGAGGAACACGGTATTGTTCCGAAAACAATCAAAAAGGACATACGCGATATTATCGAATCATTAAAGCCTGTCGAAACCGAGGAAGAGCATCATGACAGCGGCATAATAAATTATGAGAAGGTTATTGCAGAGCTTGAGGCGAAAATGATAAAAGCAGCTGAAAATCTTGAATTTGAGGAGGCTGCCGCGCTTCGTGACAGAATAAGAAAATTGGAAAAGGAAATGAGTGAGTAATATGACAAGCGAACAGACAGATAAAATGGCGAAAATAATCTCGCAGAATATTCTGACGCCCATTATTTACATGATTGAAAATGACGACGTGGTTGATTTCATCTGCTTTTGCGACAGAAACATCACAATGCAGGAGATTTATAATGTAGAGCAGATGATTAAAGAGGAAACAGGGAAGAATCCAGAAATAATTGATAGTCGTGAATTCGGCGAATCCGAAAGAC
>CAMCPC010000079.1 GCA_945876665.1 uncultured Oscillospiraceae bacterium | reverse complement strand
GCCTGCCATTGCGTGATTTACCGACGGCGGAGCGGCTGTCCACAAATCCTCGCATATTTCAACGGCAAGAATAAAATCCTCGCAGGCATCTGTTTTAAACAGTATATTCGCGCCGAAAGGAACCTGTTCACCGTTTATATTAATGTACTGAACCTCGTTTTTACCCACCGCAAAATGTCTTACCTCGTAAAACTCGGAATAATTGGGAATATTCAACTTTGGCACAAGTCCCTTTATGTGTCCCCCATTTATTACAGCAGCGCAGTTATATAATTTCTGATTTACAACATACGGAAGTCCCACAACCGATATAATGTCAAGATTTTTAGTGTCCCCTGCAATTTTTATAAGGCTCTGTTTTGCACCATCAAGAAGCGTTTTCTGCAAAACAAATCGCCGCAGGTATAGCCCGTTATACATAGCTCGGGAAGCACAATAAGCTTTATACCGTTATCAGCTGCATTTTCTATCGTTTTTATTATATTTTCAGTATTGTAATCGGTGTCCGCAACCCTTATGTCAATGGTCGCTGCTCCGCAGCGTACAAATCCGTCCTTCATTGTCTGATTATAACTCCTTCCGAAATACTCAAGACTGAATATTGTCTAACTCTTTTTAATCTTGTCCCAGTATGCCTTTGCTGCCATTTCAGTTTTATTGTCCCCGTATTCGTAATATTTAGTGTCCCTTATGTTGTCGGGCAGATATTGCTGCTCAACGTAATGGTTCGGATATGAATGGGGATATTTATATTCTGTACCATGTCCCAGTTTTAATGCACCCCCATAATGGGCGTCCTTTATATGCGCAGGAATGTCGCCCGTATCTGATTTCTCAATATCCGTCATTGCTTTGTCAATCGCCATAATTGCAGAATTTGATTTCGGTGCTGTGGCAAGAAGTATTACCGCCTCGGCAAGCGGTATACGCGCCTCGGGCAGTCCAAGCTGCAAGGCGCTGTCAACACATGACTTTACAATTGATATTGCCTGTGGGTACGCAAGTCCTATATCCTCCGCCGATATAACAAGCAGACGGCGGCAAATGCTTGGTAAATCCCCCGCCGAAATAAGTCTTGCAAGGTAGTGAATTGCCGCGTCGGGGTCTGAACCCCTTATTGATTTCTGGAACGCACTTAAAATATCGTAGTGGCTGTCGCCGTCGCGGTCATAGCGCATAACCTTTTTCTGCGTCGCCTGTACGGCGCTGTCAAGGGTTATTTCAATTTTCTTATCCTTGTCGGGGTGTGCCGCAAGAAATGTAAGCTCAAGGGAATTGAGCGCCTTGCGCACATCTCCGCCGGACGAATTTGCCATATGACGGACTGCGTCATCGCTTACGCTTACGTCAAAGCCTGTGTAATCCGTCTTTTTCAGCTCGTCCACTGCGCGGAAAAGCGCCTTTTCAACGTCCGCCGGTTCTATCGGCTTAAACTCAAACACAACACTTCTCGAAAGCACCGCGTTATACACATAAAAATACGGATTTTCCGTTGTACTTGCGATAAGCGTTATTTTACCGTTTTCCATGAACTCCAGAAGCGACTGCTGCTGTTTTTTATTGAAGTGCTGTATCTCGTCAAGGTACAGCAGCACTCCGTCCATTGTAAGAAAGCTGTCGAGCGTTGACACGATATTTTTTATGTCCGCCACTGACGCGGTTGTTGCGTTAAGTCTGTGAAGCGTTTTGCCTGTCCGCTGCGCGATTATATTCGCAACTGTGGTTTTTCCCACTCCGCTGGGCCCATAAAATATCATGTTCGGGATTTCGTTATTTTCGATTATATTTCTTAAGATTTTGCCCTCGCCGATAAGGTGTGCTTGTCCCACCACCTCGTCAAGCGTTTGGGGGCGTATTCTGTCAGGAAGCGGAGTTTTCATTCTTTACCTCTTGTTTAAGTTTTTCTATTTCTTCCTCTGTTATTGTAGTCATACCTGAGCGCTTGCACTGTGACAGCTTATCAAGATATTCCTCTGCCTTTTTGTAATTTCCGCGCTTCATGGCAATCTGCGCGCCGTGATAATAGCCCTCAATAAAGCTGTCATTTTCCTCTAAAAGTGCATCGGAAACTCTTTCGGCATCCTCGTATCTGCCCAATTTATAGTAACAGATTGATAAATTGTCGGCTATATCCCTGTTGTCGCTGTTATAGTCATAGGCTTCCTCACATATAGCAAGCGTTTCCTCAAGCGAGTCGCCGTGCAGGAGCTTGAAATAGCCGAGCATACCATACAGATTTGTTGTTTTATAACCACTTTCATACAGTTCCAGCGCTTCCTCAAGCGCTTCATCAAGTCTGCCCTGCTTATAATAAACCATACATCTCTGCTGCTTTGCAAGATTTCTTTTTTCGGGCGCAAGTCCTTTTACTCTTACAATCGGGTCAAGCACCTTTTCGGCTTCGTCCGCATATCCTGTCCTCAGAAGTATATACGCGTAGGAAGTTTTCATTTCCACCTTTGTTCTGCCCGTATCATACGCCTTTTTATACCATTCCCTTGCGGCGTCCTCATTACCTGCCGCAAAAGCCTGATTTCCCTTTGTAACATAATAGGACGGAATGAAGTGGTATATTCCATAACCAACAATCAACGCGAGAAGTCCTATACCAAGCCATATATTGAATTTGAACGCCACAACTACAATTATAATTCCAAGTATAATATAAAGAAAACTCATATTTAAACCTCCGGTATTTTCTATACAGAATCGGGAGGCCGTAAAGCCTCCCGAAAATAAATTTAAAATTCAGCAGTTCCGACTGTTCTCGGGAACGGAAGCACGTCACGTATGTTTGAAACACCCGTAATATACATAACCGCTCTTTCAAATCCCAGACCGAAGCCCGCATGCTTGTTTGTTCCGTACTTTCTAAGATCAAGATAGAAGCCGTAATCCTCCTCATTAAGACCAAGCTCCTTCATTCTCTCCACAAGCACGTCATAATTTTCTTCTCTCTGACTTCCGCCGATGATTTCGCCGACACCAGGAACAAGCAAGTCCATAGCGGCAACGGTCTTTTTATCATCGTTGAGCTTCATATAGAAAGCCTTGATTTCCTTAGGATAATCCGTCACGAACAGCGGACGCTTGAACACCTGTTCAGTCAGGTACCTCTCATGCTCTGTCTGCAAATCGCAGCCCCACTCAACGGGGTAATCAAACTTAACCTTGCCCGCCTTTGAATCCTCCTCAAGGATTTTGACAGCCTCGGTATAGGTAACGTGTGCAAATTCGCTGTTTACCACATGGTTAAGTCTGTCAAGAAGTCCCTTGTCTATAAACTGATTGAAGAACTGCATTTCCTCGGGAGCGTTTTCAAGACAGTAGTTTATGATGTACTTTAGCATATCCTCTGCCAGCTCCATATCGTCCTGCAAGTCGGCAAAGGCGATTTCCGGCTCAATCATCCAGAATTCAGCCGCATGACGCGCCGTATTTGAGTTTTCCGCGCGGAATGTGGGTCCGAACGTGTATACATTTCTGAAAGCCATACAATACGTTTCAACGTTAAGCTGTCCGCTTACCGTCAGATTTGCGTGCTTGCCGAAGAAATCCTCTGAATAGTCAACAGTTCCGTCCTCGGTCTTTGGAAGATTTTCCATATCCATAGTTGTTACCTGAAACATCTCGCCCGCGCCCTCACAGTCACTTGCTGTGATTATCGGCGTATGCACGTACACAAATCCGCGCTCCTGGAAGAACTGATGAATTGCGTACGCAATCATTGAGCGCACGCGGAATACTGCTGAAAATGTGTTTGTACGCGGTCTTAAATGTGCGATTGTACGCAGATATTCAAAGCTGTGTCTTTTCTTCTGCAGCGGATAGTCAGGCGTTGACGCACCGTCAACAACTACCGCGTCAGCCTTTAATTCAAAGGGCTGCTTTGCTTCGGGAGTAAGTACAAGTATACCTGTCGCTGTAACGGCAGAGCCTATGTTCAGCTTTGAAAGCTCCGCAAAATTGTCAAGCTTATCCGCTTCAATAACTATCTGCAAATTCTTGAAAAATGTTCCGTCGTTCAGCTCAATAAAACCGAAATTTTTTGAAATTCTTATGTTTCTTATCCAACCTGATATTGTTATTTCCTTTTCGCCGTACTCCAAAGTGTTACGGTAAAGACTCTTTATAACTGTTTTCATATTCTAAAATTTATCCTTTCAATTACAGTAATTTAATTCCTTTTTCTGCGCATGTCTTTCGCATATCCTCCGGCCATACAGATGCCTGTACCTCACCTATGTGCGCCTTGCCCAGCATAAACATACAAAGTCTTGACTGACCTATGCCGCCGCCTATTGTGTAAGGCAGTTCTTTATTAAGAAGCTTCTTGTGGAAGTCAAGCTCAAGTCTGTCCTCACAGCCTGCCGCCTTAATCTGGGCAACAAGCGAATCCTCGTCAACTCTTATACCCATGCTTGAAAGCTCATATGCCATGTCAAGAAGCGGATAGTATACAATAATATCGCCGTTAAGCTCCCAGTCATCATAATCGGGTGCTCTGCCGTCGTGCTTCTTGCCCGATTTCAAGTCCTTACCAATCTGCATAAGGAATACTGCCTTCTTCTCACGGAGCAGCTTGTTTTCTCTCTCCTTAGGGTCAAGGTCGGGATACATATCCTCAAGCTCCTGCGTTGTTATAAATGTAATTTCTTCAGGGAAATTATTTGCAATCGCCTTATATTTCTGGCATACTCTGCTCTGTGTGGACTTCATTGCCGTATAGATTTTCTGCACGAAATTCTTAAGTGTATCAATCGTTCTGTCAGACTTATTTATAACAGCCTCCCAATCCCACTGGTCAACGTACATTGAGTGAAGATTGTCAACCTCCTCGTCACGTCTTATTGCGTTCATGTCTGTGTAAAGACCCTCTCCCGCCTCAAAGCCGTATCTTCCGAGCGTCATTCTCTTCCACTTTGCAAGCGAATGAACAATTTCAAGCGTTGCGCCGCCGATACATGGCGCATCAAAGCTTACGGGACGTTCAACGCCGTTAAGGTTATCATTAAGACCTGTTTCGGGACGTACAAAAAGCGGCGCTGATATTCTTTGCAGATTAAGCGCGGCAATTATTTCATGCTGGAATGTATCCTTGATGAACTTGATTGCTCTTTCCGTTTCGCGTCCGTCAAGATTAGGGTTATAGTTTTCAGGAATTATAAGTGACATTTTTTATTCTCCTTTATCAATTATTTCAATACTGTCAAGCGTCTGTTTGAAATTCTGACGTATGGCACTAAGATATTCCTTGCGCAAAGCGTCACGCTCGGCAATTTCCTCATCAGTAAGTCCGACCGTTTTAGCCTTTTTTGCAAGGGCGTTAATTCTCTCTATTTTCTTTTTATCCAAAAGATTACCTCCCCAAGAAAATATCACTATTCCTATTGTAACCCATTTCTATAAAAAATTCAAGTAAAACATGCGGACAATCTGCAAATTTTACAGAATAATCATAATATATACTACAAAACATTGAAAGGAGGAACTTACAATGGGTGATTGTTGTGAAAGAAATGAATACTTCCGCGGCTGTGATTTTGATCTTGATATGATTCTTTGGGTTCTTATCATCATCGTTATCGTTACATGTATGTGCAACTAATCCGCGAAGTCTGAGGCGGGAGAATTTTTCTCCCGCCTTTTTGGTGCGTTTTTTGCCTTTTTCATCAGCATATTTGCCTATAATTTTATTTTTATTGAAAAATTTTGAAAAAATATCTTGATTTTATTTACATTTTATGGTAATATATTCCATGTACTGGAAAATACTTACATATTTTCGGTGTCATTTTGTTATATATACGATAGGAGGATTATATTTATGAACAACAAAATATCTGTTCTGATAGCAGACGACAACAAGGAACTTGCATCAGAATTATCAGATTACATCAAAGCCGAAACCGACCTTACGCTTGCCGCCACGGCGTGTGATGGTGAAGAAGCGTATAACCTTATATTGGAAACTCACCCTGATGTAGTTTTACTTGATATGGTAATGCCCAAGCTGGACGGAATAGGTGTTCTGAAAAGGCTCAAATCGTCACCTCTTCCGAAAAGGCCGAAGATTATAGCGTATTCGATTTCTTCTATTGCCATCAATATGGCGGCATCAGTCAGTCCCGGTGTGGATTACTGTCTTTTA
>CAMCPC010000078.1 GCA_945876665.1 uncultured Oscillospiraceae bacterium | reverse complement strand
CTTGACGGCAGCAAGGCTACAATCAACGGTGACAAATATGAAGTAGCTAACATAGCTGTTAACGATCTTAAAACAGGTGCACAGGCTGTATTCTATCTTGATATGTTCGGCCGTGTAGCTTATATCGAGTCAAACGGCACAGGTCAGCTTCAGACAGGTGAAAAGTATGGTTGGATTATGGCTGCTTATGATTCAGAAAGCGGCGATGATTATATTGTTCAGATTATGACAACAGACGGTAAGGCAGTAGAATTTTCAGCAGGTACAAAGCTTGATTACTGGGGTCCTAAAGAAACAACAAATACAACTCTTAACGGTGATGAAGTTAAGACAACTATCGAAACTTTGATGGCAAAGGACGCTAACTTCATTATAGCTTCAAGTACAAAAACACCGATCAGACTTGTTAAGTATAAGTCAAATTCAACTAATACTCTTTCAAGACTATATGTTGCATGTGACTCAAGTGTTGTAACGAATGAAGATGCAGTAAGAGTTAACAAAACAGACCTTACAGGTGTGCCTGTATCATCAGGTCTTGTAAGCAATTATCAGATTAATGATGGTATTATTGAAATATCAGTTCCTAAGAATGCTGCTGATATGAAGGATGCTGATAACTATAAGTTTGGTACAGTTACAGCTACAGCTTATGTTGTAAGAGAAAATGGTTCAAGCCGCAACTATGTAGTTGGTGAATTTACAAATTCAATGACACCGTCACTTCTTATCAACTTTACAGCAAGTTCAGATGCTCTTGCTTCTATCGATGATATTGATACAGCAGGCAACAACCCTGTAATGGTGGTTGATGAAATCGACAGCGGAGTTGATGATGATGATAACGAGGTTTACACAATCCATGGTTATGTAAACGGTGCAGAGGCATCTATTACAACATCCAAGAATACTGTTGTTGGTCAGATTACAAACAGCCCAACCGGTAATAAGAAGGTTTATGGAAATACAACTATCTGGGATGCTAAAAATGGCGGCGCAGCTGCATATGCAGGTAAAGCTTTGAATGAGATTCTTCATGAGGGCGACCTTATCCTATATGACAGCGGCGACAGAATTTTGAGATTGTATGATGTAAATGCAGTTTACGAGAGCATTGTAAACGGCAAGGGCAAGGTTCTTACAGGCAGCCACGACTGGTCATCTACACGTAACCAGTTCAGATTCTATCCTCTTGAGGATTCAGGTATAGAAGATAATGCTTATGTTACATTAGTAGGCGGTATAACACTATCATTCGATTCATCTAAGCTGATGGATACAGTTGAAATTAATATTAAGAGTGGTAAAGCTACTATTGATACAGAAGGCAGCGAGGTTTCAGATCTTGTAAATTATGATGCAACAGCTAAGACAGGTGATTACGTATTTGCAAGACTTGCAGATAAGGGTAACCTTCAGGAAATCATCATCTACAGATTTGTTGACTAATCTATAACGATAGTTTTCGTAAATATGACAACGGACACGAAAGTGTCCGTTGTTTTTTTGTATTATAAAAAATATTTTAAAAATTTTTAACTTTTTTTCAAAAAGGTATGGCATTTTAGGTGGAAATACGATATAATTATAAGATAAAATGACTATCAATGTGTACATTTGCATTAAGGGTCAAATTAATACGGAAAGGCGATGGATTTGTTATGGAAGAAATACTGAATATTTTAGACAAGGAAAAGGGCAACATCTCACGAGCCAAAATTGCGCAGATGCTTGGTTTAGAGGAACAGGAAGTCGCCGACAGTATTGAAAAGATGGAAAAGGAAAACGTAATCGTCGGCTACAAGACTATTGTGAACTGGGACAAAACCGACAAGGATGTGGTTACGGCGCTGATTGAGCTTCGCATAACTCCGCAGAGAGGCGAGGGCTTTGACAAGGTGGCAGAAAGAATTTACAAGTATCCGCAGGTAAAGTCGCTTTACCTTATGTCGGGCGCGTATGACCTGGCTGTTACAATAGAGGGCAAGAGTATGAAGGAAGTGGCGCTTTTTGTCGCGCAGAAGCTTGCGCCTATGGATTCGATAATTTCAACAGCAACACATTTTGTACTGAAAAAATATAAAGAGGAAGGAATTGTATTCGAGGACGATGAAAAGGATACAAGACAGGTGATTACGTTATGATAGATTATGATAAGATTGTTTCGCCCGTCGTGTCGGCACTTCCGCCGTCGGGCATAAGAAAGTTTTTTGATATAGTGGCAGAAATGGAGGACGCTATTTCGCTTGGCGTCGGCGAGCCGGATTTCACAACACCGTGGGGCATACGTGAAGCAGGCATATATTCCCTCGAAAAGGGACAGACACATTATACTGCCAATGCCGGTCTTATGGAGCTAAGAGAGGAAATATGCAGATATAATCAGAGAAAATTCGGTGTTACATATGACCCGAAAAGTGAAGTGGTTGTAACGGTCGGCGGCAGTGAAGCCATTGACCTTATGATAAGGGCTATTATAAACCCCGG
This sequence comes from uncultured Oscillospiraceae bacterium, assembly GCA_945876665.1. Lineage (GTDB taxonomy): Bacteria > Bacillota > Clostridia > UBA1381 > UBA1381 > Hominilimicola. The sequence goes on along the minus strand of CAMCPC010000078.1, from coordinate 3,704 downwards.
TGATGAGGTGCTTATACCCGAGCCGTGCTTCGTATGCTACAAGCCGCTTACAATTATGGCAGGCGGCAAAGCAGTACCGATTGAAACAAAGGAGGAGGACGAGTTCCGACTTCTTCCCGAGCAGCTTAAGGCAAAGATTACGGATAAGACAAAGCTTTTGATTCTGCCGTATCCCAATAACCCTACAGGAGGAGTTATGTCGAAAGCTGACATGGAGGCTATTGCCGAGGTTTTAAGGGGCACTGATATAATGGTGCTGTCGGACGAGATATACGGCGAGCTGCGTTATAGCGATGAGGGGCATATTCCTTTTTCAAAGTTTGAGGGCATGAGAGAAAGAACGGTTGTTGTAAACGGCTTCTCAAAATCCTTTGCCATGACCGGCTGGCGTCTTGGATATGCGCTTGGTCCTGCAGCGCTTATCAAGCTTATGACGAAAATTCATCAGTACGGTATCATGTCCGCGCCCACAACGGCGCAGTTTGCGGCTGTTGAAGCGCTTCGCAGCTGTGATGATGACGTGGAGGAAATGCGCCGCGAATACAATTACAGACGCCGTTATATCGTGGACGGCTTCAGGGCAATGGGACTTAGCTGTTTTGAACCGCTTGGCGCGTTTTACGTGTTCCCATGCATCAAGTCAACAGGTATGACAAGCGAGGAGTTCTGTCAGAACCTTTTGCAGGAGGAAAAGGTTGCCGTTGTGCCGGGCAACGCGTTCGGCGAAAGCGGCGAGGGCTTTATACGCTGTTCATACGCCTATTCAATAGAGAATATACAGGAAGCCTTAAAGAGAATTGAACGATTTGTGAAAAGACACAGTAAATAATTAAAGTTATATGATAAACAGGAGGAAAACATGGATACAAAGTATATATTCGTAACAGGCGGAGTTGTTTCGGGACTTGGTAAGGGCATCACAGCCGCATCACTGGGCAGACTGCTTAAGGCAAGAGGATATAAGGTTACAATGCAGAAGTTTGACCCGTATATCAACATGGATCCGGGTACAATGAGCCCATATCAGCACGGCGAGGTGTTCGTAACGGACGATGGTGCGGAAACAGACCTTGATTTGGGACATTATGAGAGATTTATTGACGAAAATCTTAGCGTCAATTCAAATGTGACAACAGGTAAGATTTACTGGAACGTTATTTCCAAGGAACGCCGCGGCGATTACGAGGGAAGAACAGTTCAGGTAATTCCTCATATCACGAACGAGATAAAGTCAAGAGTGTACCGCGTTGCAAACACACAGGACACTGATATTGTTATTACAGAAATCGGCGGAACAGTTGGTGATATTGAGTCAACACCGTTCCTTGAGTCAATCAGACAGGTACAGACAGAGGTGGGCAAGGAAAATTGTATGTATATACACCTTACGCTTGTGCCGTATCTTTCAACCTCAGGCGAACAGAAAACAAAGCCGACACAGCACAGCGTTAAGGAGCTTTTAAGCCTTGGTATTCAGCCGGACGTGCTTGTTTTAAGAACGGAAAAGCCTCTTGAGGAGGGACTTGCAGACAAGATTGCACTTTTCTGTAACGTATCACCCGATTGTGTTATCGAAAATCTTGACCTTGACACGCTTTACGAGGTTCCTCTTGCGCTTGAAGAAGAAGGTCTTGCAAAGGTAGTCTGCAAGCGTCTTGGTCTTGAGGACAGAGAGCCTGACCTTGAAAACTGGACAAACATGGTCAACGTTGTAAAGGACCTTATGAACGGCAGCAAGGACGAGGTTACAATTTCCCTTGTAGGCAAGTATGTTTCGCTTCACGACGCATATATAAGTATTGTAGAGTCATTGAAGCACGGCGGAATACAGAACTACTCCAATGTCAATATAAACTGGGTTGACAGCGAGGAGGTTACAGCAAAGAATGTTGACAAGCTGTTAAAGAATTCAGACGGTATACTTGTGCCGGGCGGATTCGGTGACAGAGGTATTGAGGGTAAGATTATTGCCGCTCAGTACGCGAGAGAAAATAAAATTCCGTATCTTGGCATATGCCTTGGTATGCAGATTGCTGTTATCGAATACGCAAGAAATGTGCTTGGATACAAGGACGCACATTCTTCAGAGCTTAATCCGGATACCACCCACCCTGTTATTGACCTTATGCCTGAACAGCGCGACATTGAGGATTTGGGCGGCACAATGCGTCTTGGTGTGTATCCGTGCAAGATTACTCCGAATACTCTTGCGCAGAAAGTTTACGGCAGTGATCTGATTTACGAAAGACACCGCCACAGATATGAATTCAATAATTTCTACAGAAATGAAATAACGGAAAAGGGTATGGTTATTTCAGGTCAGTCGCCTGACGAAAAGCTTGTTGAAATGGTGGAAATTCCTGACCATCCATGGTATATAGGTGTTCAGTTCCATCCTGAATTCAAGTCAAGACCAAACCGTTCGCATCCGTTGTTTGCGTCATTTATCAAGGCGGCTCTTGATAAAAAGTCAGGCAAGTAAAGCTTTTTAAAGCAGTAAAGGAAGATTAACTTGAAAAAATATTGGAAGTATATAAAGCCGTATACACTGTTTTTTATCCTCGGACCTCTCCTTATGCTGACAGAGGTGGCAGGTGAAATTGTGTTGCCGAAAATTATGGGTACAATGATAGATAACGGTATCGGCGATGCCGCGGCGGGTTTGGGTATAGGATATATAATTTCACGCGCGGCAATGATGATAGGATTTATCTGCATTATGATAATCGGCGGAGTTGCGGGACATTATTTTTCAATAAAGGCATCCGTAAGCTTCAGCGCTGATTTAAGACAGGGTGTATTTGAAAAGGTACAGAGGTTTTCCTTTAAGAATATCGACAGTTTCTCCACAGGCTCGCTTGTGACAAGGCTTACAAACGATATTACACAAATTCAGAATATGGTGAGAATGCTGCTTATTATGGCTATGCGTTCGCCCGGACTGCTTATCGGCGGCATAATCATGGCATGCTCGATAAACAAACGTCTTGCGCTTGTGCTCGTGGTGGTTATTCCCGTGCTTGCGATTGTTATTGCGGCGCTCCTTAAAACGGCCTTTCCGCGTTTTGGAGTAATGCAGAAAAAGCTGGATAATCTTAACTCCGGTGTGCAGGAGAATATTACGAACGTAAGAGTTATCAAGTCCTTTGTAAGACAGCAGTTTGAAACGGAAAAGTTTGCGTCGGCAAATGAGGGTCTGATGAATTCAACACTGCGCGCGCTTAAGATTGTTGTAACTACGATGCCCGTTATGACGCTTGCCATGAATATAACTACGCTTGTTGTGGTATGGACAGGCGGCAACTTTGTTGTCGGCGGCAGCATGGGCGTGGGTGAGCTTACAGCGTTCACCACATATATTACGCAGATACTTATGTCGCTGATGATGGTTTCAATGCTGTTTTTGCAGTTTTCGCGTGCGCTTGCTTCCTTTGCAAGAATAAGCGAAGTGTTAAATACCGAGGTTGACCTCACAGACGAAAATGCGGCATATAAGGACAGAAAGGTTACAGAGGGCAGAGTTGAATTTAAGAACGTGTCCTTTAAATATTATGAAAAGCGTAAGGAAAATGTGCTTGAGAATATATCCTTTACAGCAGAGCCGGGAGAAATTGTTGGTATAATCGGTACGACAGGCTCCGGCAAATCTTCGCTTGTACAGCTTATTCCGCGCCTTTATGACGTTACAAAGGGCGAAGTGCTTG
>CAMCPC010000077.1 GCA_945876665.1 uncultured Oscillospiraceae bacterium | reverse complement strand
ACCCGTTCAAGGATATACGCGATGAAAGCTATCAGGTGGCGCAGGGACTTTACGCAATAGGCTCCGGAGGAATTTTCGGACTTGGTTTGGGACAGAGCGTGCAGAAGTATTCGTACCTGCCCGAGCCATATAACGACTTTATCTTCGCAATTGTGTGCGAGGAGCTTGGTCTTGTGGGCGCGGCGGTTGTGATACTGCTTTTCGCGGCGCTTATATTAAGAGCCGTAAGAATAGCAATGAATGCGCCTGATACGTACAGCTCGCTTGTGGCGATAGGTATAGCGGCGCAGCTTGCCATACAGACCATACTGAATATTGCCGTTGCCACATCAAGTGTGCCGAATACCGGTGTGGCGCTGCCGTTTTTCAGCTACGGCGGTACGGCAATACTGACATTGCTTTTGGAAATGGGCATATTGTTAAATATTTCGAGATATTCCATTAAAGATTAGGAGAATAAAGTATGAGAGTTATATTCGCAGGAGGAGGAACAGGCGGACATATAAATCCTGCCATATCAATAGCGGATTATGCCGCGTCACAGGATAAGGATTTTGAGGCGCTGTTCATCGGAACAAAAAGCGGTATGGAAACAAAACTTGTGCCGAAGGCAGGATATAAGCTTGAATTTATTGATATAGCAGGCTTTGACAGAAAGCATCTTTTAAAGAATGTGTCTGTTGTAAAAAAGCTGCTGAAAGCAAACAGCGACTGCAAGAAGATTATAAAGGAATTCAAGCCTGATTGTATCGTATGTACGGGCGGTTACGTAAGCGGACCTGTGGCGATTGCGTCAAAAAAGACAGGTGTTCCGTCGCTTATCCATGAGCAGAATGTGTATCCGGGACTAACGGTTCGCGGCGCGGAAAAGTATGTAAGCTATCTTGCTTTAAGCTTTGAGGAAACGATAAATCACATGAACCATAAGGAAAAGTGCGTTGTTACGGGTAATCCCATACGCGGTGAAATCCTTAAGGCGGATTATACTGCTTCGCGTGAAAAGCTTGGCATAAAGAAGCCGTTTGTGCTTATATTCGGCGGAAGTCTGGGCGCGGATAAAATCAATGACACTGTCATTGATATGCTCGACAGAATAGTTAAGGATAATAAAATTGAGCTTCTGTTCGGAACGGGCGACAGAAACTACGAAAAGATAATGAATAAGATTGAGGAAAGAGGCATTGAGCTTTCCGAGAATGTAAAGGTTGTTTCTTATATAGATAACATGGCTGAATGTATGGCGGCGGCTGACCTTGTGGTATCACGCGCGGGCGCGATAACCGTCAGCGAAATTGCGGCGCTTGGCAAACCGTCAATCCTTATTCCGTCACCGAATGTTGTAAGAAATCATCAGGAACAGAACGCGCGCGAATTTGAGCGAAGCGGCGCGGCGGCAGTGATAGTTGAAAGCGAGTTGTCTGCCGATGTGCTTTACAATAAGATGATGTCTATGGCGGAAAACAAGCACGCGCTCGATGAAATGTCAGCGAATCTTAAAAAGCTGGCAAAAACGGACGCGCTTGAAAAAATTTACGATTTAATGCTAAAAATGTCAAAAGGAGAAACCAAATGAAAATCACAACAGTAAAGGGTACAAATGATTATCTTCCCGAGGAGGTACGTCTGAGAGATTATTTGCAGACCCAAATACTAAACACATATATTGACGCGGGGTTTGAGCGTATTATGACGCCGGCGGTGGAGGATATTGAGAACCTTGATAAGAGCGACGGCGGCGACAATCTTAATCTTATTTTCAAGATTTTGAAGCGCGGAGACAAGCTGACAAAGGCTGTTGAAAGCGGCGATGAAAAAAATCTGTGTGATATGGGATTGCGCTATGACCTTACACTGCCCCTTTCGCGCTACTATGCAAATAACAGGGAAAAGCTTGTTTTGCCTGCAAAGTGCATACAGATAGACAAGGTATACCGCGCGGAAAGACCGCAGAAGGGCAGACTTCGCGAATTTGTTCAGTGCGATATTGACATAATCGGCTCATCGTCAATAAGCTCCGAGATTGAGCTTATCCACACAACGGCAAAGGCGCTTTTGTCGCTTGATATAAAGGACTTTACCGTAAAAATAAACGACAGACGTATACTAAGAGCGCTTTTGTCAAACGTAGGCTTTGAGGAAAATCAGCTTGACAGCGTTTGCATCACCTTTGACAAGCTTGACAAAATCGGCGCCGAGGGCGTTGTGGGCGAGCTTACGGACAAGGGCTTTGACGCAGACGCAATCGCAAAATTCGGCGAAATAATATCAAAGCCGCTTACGCTTGAGAGTGTAAAGGAAGTGTGCGGCGGAGAAGCTGCCGAGAGCGTTGAAACGATTATAAAGTCAGTTGAGGAGCTTTCCGAGGACGCATACAGCATTAATTTTGATATTTCGCTTGTACGCGGTCAGGGATATTACACAGGCACAGTATTTGAAATAGTAAGCGACAAATTCAAAGGCTCAATCGCGGGCGGCGGCAGATATGATAATCTTATCGGTAAGTTCACAGGTGAGAATATACCTGCCGTTGGTTTTTCAATCGGCTTTGAGAGAATTTTCGCGTTGCTTACCGAAGCAGGCTACAAAATCCCCGACACAAAGAAGAAAATTGCGCTTCTGCATGACAAGGCAGATGTTGTAAAAGCGATAAAGGCAGCTGAGGAAATGCGCGGCGAATATGACGTTGTAATTTACGAGAAGCCGAAAAAGCTTTCAAAATTCCTTGATAAAATTCAGTCAAAGGGATATTACGGCTTTTGCTTCCTTGGCGAGGAAATAAGAGAATTAAGCAAGTAAACTCCTTTTCTTTCAAAAAAATCCGGCAGACAATTCCGTCTGTCGGATTTTTGATGTGTGAGTAGTTGGATTACATAATTTCATATTGTAAAATTTATTGAATGGTGATATACTATTAATATATGATTTCATAATTGAGGGGTTGTGATTTGTTATGAAGCTGGACTTTCATATGCCTACAAAGGTTATAGCAGAAAAAGAGTGTGTAAGAAATAACGCGGACGTATTCAAAATGGGAAAAAAGGCGCTGATTGTCACAGGAAAGTGTTCCGCAAAGAATAACGGCTCACTTGATGACGTTATATGGGCGCTTGACAAAAACAATATCGAATATGCGGTTTTTGATAAGGTTATGAGTAATCCGACAGTTGAATGTGTTTACGAGGGCGCGGAAATGGCAATGGAGGAGGAAGCAGATTTTGTTATTGCGATAGGCGGCGGTTCACCTATGGACGCGGCAAAGGCTATAGCGCTGCTTGCTGTATCTGATATTGACAGAAAGGATTTATTCAGCGGGAATATAGGAAACAAGGCGCTTCCTATGATACACATCCCTACAACTGCAGGTACAGGCTCGGAGGTTACTCCGTATTCCATACTGACAAACCACGAAAAGCAGACGAAAACAAGTATTGCCGCACCGTGTCTTTTTCCTGCATACGCTCTGCTTGACGCAAAATATATGAAGAAACTAAGCCTTAAAACAACTGTAAATACGGCTATAGATTCGCTGTCACATTCGGTTGAGGGAATGATGTCGGCGCGTGCAAATATCATGGCTGATATTATCGCAAGGGAGGCAATAAGGCTTCTTGCGTCGGAGTTTGATAATCTTGCAAGCGGAGAATTTACAGACGAGGACAGGGAAAAGCTTTTATATGCTTCTATGCTCGGCGGAGTGGTTATCTCACAGACGAAAACCACTGCTGTACATGCTATGGGATATTCCCTTACATACTTCAAGGGCATAGACCACGGCAGAGCCAACGGACTTCTTCTCGGAGAGTTTATGGAGTATACAGAAAAATTCGCTCCCGAAAAAATACATGATATTCTGGATTGTATGGGAATGAAAACGGTTGATGAATTTAAGGCGGAGCTTCACAAAATTCTTGGTGAAACGGAAAATTTTGTTTTGGCTGAGCTTGAAATGTATGCGGATATTGCCAACATGGCAGGCGGCGTGAAAAACAGCATTCATTGTCCTGATAGATCGGAAATACTGGAAATATACAAAAACTCACTGTTATAAAACAATACAAAATTTGTCTAAAGTTCATAAAATCGCAATATGTTTTTTGTAGAAAAGCATATTTACTTATATACCGTTTCGTGATAGAATAGTATATAATTATGCAAAGAAACGGTGGCGGGAAAGGAGGAAAATATGACGAGAAACTATTTCCCGAATAACGCATATGATGAAATCCCATGCGGACTTGTAGCTTTCAGCATTGACAATAATATAGAAATTGCATATGCTAATGAGGAATACTATTCTCATTTTGCGAATGAAAATTACAAGTTTCTGAATATAAATGAAGACGATAAAGAGATTATTTTTAATCTTGATGAAAAATTGAAAAATATCGGCACTGCGGAAGTGAATTACAGATGCGATGTGGGCAAGGAAAGCCGCATGGTTTGTATGTCAGTACGCAGGTATAATAAAGACCTGCTTTTAGGTGTATTGTGGGATGTGACTGAGCAGTACAGGATAATTCAGAACCTCCGCAATGATAAGGATAAATACACAATGGCGCTGTGCGCTTCTAATAATATTGTATTCGAGAATGATATTATTGAAAATACTGCTTCATTTTATATTCCGTCAAGGGAAAATCATACAATAAAAGAATTCCATATATCGGATTATGAAAGCTATATGCGTGGCGGCGGAGTAGCGCCGGACAGTGTAGATTTCTTTTTTAAGCTTGCGTATGATGAAAATGAAAAATTGCTTTCAACTCGTATGAAGCTTCCGTGCGACAAAGACTGGAAATGGTATCGCATGAACAGACAATTTGTGCATGATGAAGACGGGAAGCCTGTCCGTATATATGGAATAATCAGCAATATTGAGAATGAAAAGCGGCATGAAAAGGAACTGAAGCGTAAGATAGAGATGGATCCGATGCTTAATATCTACAACAGAAATGCTGCTGTTGACAGAATAAACAAGTATCTTCATAAAAATCCGGACAGGCATGATAATGCGTTGCTGGTGATGGATATTGATGATTTTAAAAACGTAAATGATACGTACGGACATCTTTACGGAGATACTGTGATTGAAATGGCAGCAAACGCGTTGACACAGGTTATCGGAAACAAGGGTATAGTAGGCCGTTACGGCGGTGATGAATTTTTTGCATTTATAAAAGAGAGCACTAATGAGGAAATATGCAAAAAGGCGGACGAAATTATTGATTCCTTCAAAAAGTTCCAGACTGCGGATAAGAGTAGTATAACCTGTAGTATAGGTGTGGTGCTGGGAACTGCATTTGACAAGGCTGTTACATATAAGGATATGTTTGAAAAAGCCGATAAGGCTCTTTATTATGTCAAAAATACAGGAAAGGCGCAATGGCAGGTTTTCGAGAAGAAAAAAATGTCAGAAATCAGCGGACGCGCCATAGGCTATGAAGTTCTTGATGTAAATAATGATGAACTGCTTGAATCAAAGGACATGATGAAGGTATTTCTTGAGCTTTCGGCAGGTGCGAAAAGCAGCGATAATGTTATTGCCAGAATTATGAGATATATAACGGAGCGTTTTAAATTTGATCGACTGCGTGTTTTGTATGTGGACTGCGGAGAGGATCTTATCGCGATAAAGCATGACTGGTGTACGGAGCTTGATTACAGAAGTTTTTCGTCCAAAAGCGGATATTATGTTCATTCAGACATTATGCGTTTCCGTAACTATTTTGAAGAAAACCCTGTTTTTGAAATAAATATTAAAAATGGAGAGGGCTTTTCTCTTAAGTTAGTCCGTGAAATTGAAAAGAATATGGAGAATGAAGCTCTTTATATTGCCAACACCACATCGGATAATTATTTCTATATGTTTGAGTGTGTCCGATTTGGTCATGACAGACCTTGGAAGGAAGAAGAGCTGCAGGAGCTTAATGTCGCAACGAAAATTCTGACCATGTATGTTTCTCAGGCGGACAAGGATACGGAAAAGGAACGCAAGTTGAAAGAAATGCTCGATCTTGACAGAAAAACGAGATTGTACAGCATGGCTAAATTCTATGAGCAGATTGGCAAGTTGAGGAAGCTTGCAGCTGAACGTGATGAAAGTGTAGTGGTGATACATACCGATTTCATGGACTTTACTGATTTTAATATGAGGTGCGGTCAGGAGGAAGGCGATATTGTGATTGTTGCTTTTTCGGAAGCCGGTGAGGGTGTGGAGGATCCGGTGAGGGGTGTGAGTGCGGGTCTG
>CAMCPC010000076.1 GCA_945876665.1 uncultured Oscillospiraceae bacterium | reverse complement strand
CGGCAGCCGTAGCGTGATGCCACGCAGTCAAACCAACCCATACGTCTTGGTCTGCCTGTTGTCGCGCCGAACTCGCCGCCGTCACCGCCGCGGCGTCTTAGTTCGTCAGCCTCGTCACCGAATATCTCGGAAACAAACGCACCCGCGCCTACTGCTGATGAATATGCCTTTACGACTGTGATAACCTCCTTGATTTCATACGGCGGAATACCTGCGCCGACCGCGCCGTAACCTGCAAGGGTTGATGACGAGGTGGTCATTGGGTAAATGCCGAAATCGGGGTCTTTCAGTGAGCCAAGCTGACCTTCAAGAAGAATGTTCTTGCCCTCCTTGATTGCCTTGTGCATGAAAGCAACTGAATCTATAACGTACGGCTTAATCATTTCGCCGTATTCCTTAAGCGTTTTAAAAAGCTCGTCAGCGTCAAGCAGCGGCTTGTGGTAAACGTGCTCAAGAAGAAGATTTTTAACCTCAAGCACATTTTTGATTTTTTCCATCAGACGTTCATCGTCCGCAAAAAGCTCCCATACCTGAAAACCAATCTTTGAGAACTTGTCGGAGAAGAACGGAGCGATACCTGACTTTGTTGAACCGAACTGGCGGTCTGAAAGTCTTTCCTCCTCATACTGGTCGAAAAGCTTATGATAGGGCATAAGCACCTGACATCTTTCCGATACAACGATGTTTGGCTTAGGGACGCCTTTGTCTACAACCTCGTTAATTTCCTTTATAAGCTCGGGAATGTCAAGAGCAACGCCGTTGCCTATCATGTTTGTAACATTCTGATTGAATGAACCTGACGGAAGAAGATGCAGAGCAAATTTTCCGTATTCGTTTATGATTGTGTGGCCCGCGTTCGCACCGCCCTGAAATCTTATAACGATGTCACTGTCAGCGGCAAGCATATCTGTGATTTTGCCTTTTCCCTCATCGCCCCAGTTTGCACCTACTATTGCCTTAACCATAATTCTATACCAACTTTCTATATTAAAATTGTATGTCTATCAGACGTTAATTTCTACTTCAATGCCCAACAAATCCTTGTTTGCTTCCAGTACAGGCTCAACGTAATCCTTTAAAAAGTCCTCAACCTGCTGCGGAGCGCGTCCTACATAGTTTTCCGGCTTCATAACAGCATTGATTTCCTCAAGAGTAAGCCCGAATGCAGGGTCTGCCGCAATAAGCTCGGCGAGGTTGTTTTCCTTGCCCATGACCTTGACGGTCTTGCCTGCCTCCATTGAGTAAACTCTGATTTTCTCGTGTAAATCCTGTCTGTCGCCGCCCTTTTTGACAGCGTCCATCATTATATTTTCAGTAGCCATGAACGGAATTTCACGCATGAACTGCTGATTTATAACCTTGTCATATACCACAAGTCCGTCAACCACGTTGATGTAAAGACTAAGAATTGCATCTACAGCAAGGAATGCTTCGGGAACTGAAATTCTCTTGTTTGCGCTGTCGTCGAGGGTTCTCTCAAACCACTGTGTTGACGCTGTGATTGCGGGGTTAAGCGCGTCTACGATGACGTATCTTGCAAGCGAGCCTATTCTTTCGCTGCGCATCGGATTTCTCTTGTATGCCATAGCTGATGAGCCTATCTGCGACTTTTCAAACGGCTCTTCAATCTGCTTTAAGTGCTGCAAAAGTCTTATATCGTTTGAGAATTTATATGCGCTCTGTGCGATAAGGCTCAGAGTGTTTAGCATCTGTGAGTCAAGCTTTCTCGGATATGTCTGACCGCTTACAGGGAAGGAATCGTTATATCCCATTTTCTTCGCAATCTTTTTGTCAAGCTCCTTGCACTTCTCGTGGTCGCCCTCGAACAGTTCAAGGAAGCTTGCCTGTGTGCCTGTTGTGCCCTTGCAGCCAAGAAGCTTTGCCTTTGAAAGCTGATAGTCCACGTCCTCCAAATCCATGAGTAAATCCTCAAGCCATAGCGACGCGCGCTTGCCTACTGTTGTCGGCTGTGCCGGCTGGAAGTGGGTGAACGCAAGCGTTGGAAGGTCCTTGTATTCCTTTGCGAACTTTGCAAGCTCGCCGATAAGGCATACAAGCTTTTTCTTTACAAGCTGCATTGCCTCTGTCATTATGATAATGTCGGTGTTGTCGCCCACATAGCAGCTTGTCGCACCAAGGTGTATGATAGGCTTTGCGTCGGGACACTGCACGCCGTAGGCGTACACGTGCGACATTACGTCGTGGCGCACTTCCTTTTCGCGCGCCTTTGCTACGTCGTAGTTTATGTCATAGATATGCTCCTTCATCTGAGCAATCTGCTTGTCGGTTATATCAAGTCCTAATTCCTGCTCGCTTTCGGCAAGCGCAATCCATAGCTTTCTCCATGTGGAAAACTTCTTGTCCGGAGAAAAGATGTACTGCATTTCCTTTGATGCGTAACGGGAATTTAGGGGACTTTCATAAGTATTTGTTGCCATAAATTAAATCCTTTCCATAATATAAGGCTGAAAGAAAATCGTTCAGATTGCCGCTTTGCAGCCGAGGTGCCGTATGCTTATACTGCCCTCGGCGAAAAGTGGTGAGCTGGGCGATTTTATTCAGACTAAAGTCCTAATCTTTTAAATACTTCTGCATATGCTTCCTCAACATTGCCCATGTCACGTCTGAAACGGTCCTTGTCAAGCTTTTCATGTGTTGTAGCGTCCCACAGACGGCATGTGTCAGGTGAGATTTCGTCAGCAAGAATAATCTGACCGTCAGGAGTCTTACCGAATTCAATCTTGAAATCTACAAGCTCTATATTAATACTTTCAAAATATGCTTTAAGAACATCATTTACCTTGAAGGTAAGGTCAGCGATTGTGTCAAGGTCTTCTCTCGTAGCCGCGCCGATTGCGATAATCTGATAATCGTTAATCATCGGATCGCCAAGGTCATCGTCCTTAAGGCAGTATTCAAGAGTTGTGCAGTTCAATTTCTTGCCCTCCTCAACGCCGAAACGCTTTGAAAAGCTGCCTGCGGCAATGTTTCTGATGATTACCTCAAGAGGCACGATTTCAACTCTCTTTACAACTGTTTCTCTGTCAGAAATTTCCTCAACAAAGTGAGTAGGAATACCGTTCTTTTCCATTATCTGCATAAGGAAGTTTGACATCTTGTTGTTTACAACGCCCTTGCCTGAAATCTGTCCCTTTTTAAGACCGTTAAAAGCAGTTGCGTCGTCCTTGTAGTCAACGATGTAAAGATTTTCATCATCAGTTTTGAAAACCTTCTTTGCCTTTCCTTCGTAAAGCTGTTCCAATTTCTTCATATTTATCAGTTCCTTTCCGTGTAAACATAGTTTTACTTCTATATTATATTATAAATTGTCAATAAAATCAAGATAAATAATAAAATAATGAAGAATTATGCTAAATCAACAAAAAAGGGCAGTCAATGACCGCCCCATAATGTGTTATATCAGTTTTTTATCCTTCCACTTGCCCGAGTAATAGCGTATCACAGGCACAGAAGCACCCATTGCCCATGCGAGCGGAGTTGCCATCCATATACCTGTTGAGCCGAAGGGATGCACAAGTATATACGCAAATATAATTCTGCCCGTAAGCTCCAGTATGCCTGCTATAGCGGAGGTGTTTACATCTCCCGCACCACGCAGTATATTGAGGTATGTCCGCATAACCGCCGCGACAATGTATGCAACACTTACAATTACGAGGTATCTGCTTCCGATAATGATAGCTTCTGCGGCTTTGTTTTTGTCAAGGAAAAGTCCGAGAAGCTGATGACGAAGAAGAACGATTACCACAGCAAGCACGATACATATGCCGATAAGCGACAAAAGCGTTTGGTAAAGTCCCTTTTTAATTCTGTCAAGATTTCCCGCGCCCCTGTTTTGTCCGGCAAATACTGACAGTGACATTCCTATTGAAACAATAGGTGCAATTGCTATTGAGTCTATTTTGGTTGCGGCTGTGTATGCCGCCATAGTCATTTTTCCGAAGGAGTTGACGAGCCTCTGCACGCTCATTGTGCCGAGGGATATTAGACAGCTTTCGAGTGCCGCCGGCAGACCTGTCTGAAATATTCTGATTAATGCTTCCTTACTTGTTCTAAAGCTTATACCCTCCAGATTAAGCTGTTCGCGGTAGCGTACAATGTGAACTATACAATATACGGCGCTGATTATCTGCGCTATAACCGTCGCGATTGCCGCTCCGGCAACGCCTGCCTTAAACACAATGACAAACAGCAAATCCAGTCCGACATTAAGAAGTGACGAAAGGATAAGCGCATAAAGAGGGGTGCGGCTGTCACCGAGACTGCGCAGTATCGCGCCTGCGGAGTTATACATTGCCATGCCGATAGTAAAGGCAAAGATAATATTTACATACCTGACCGCTTCATCAATTACTCTGTCGGGAGTGCTGAGAAGCCGCAGTATCGGGCGCGCGAAAATTATACCCGCAATTGAGGTTATGACTGAAAGAATAACCACTATATAAATAAGTCCCGTTACCGTTTTGCGCATTTCATCAAATTTACGCGAGCCGAAGCACTGCGAAATTATAATTCCCGCACCGCTTGTAAGTCCCATCATAAGACAAATCATAACAGCAAGTATTGTTCCTGTTGAACCAACCGCAGCAAGCGACTCGGCGCCCACAAATCTTCCGACTACCGCCGCGTCCACGAAGTTATAAACCTGCTGAAACACATTACCTATAAGCATAGGTACCGAAAAGGACAATATCAGCTTAAGCGGACTCCCTTTTGTCATATCATATACCATATTTTCACCGCCTTAATACAGACTATGTAAATTTTAACCTATGCAATTATAGACCATTGTATTACTAATGTCAATAAGGTTGAAAAAAATTTTTTTATTTGGTATAATGTTATTGAATGGGGTATAAAAATTTTCAAAATAAGAGGGATTAATTGTGAAAGTATTATTATTATCTGTAAAGGCAGGCTACGGACATCACTCCACAGCCAAGGCAATAATGGAATATTTTGAAAAAAACGGGCATGAGTGTCATATGCTGGATATTTTTGATTACATAAACCACCGTCTGGGTAATTATATTCAGGACGGTTATCTTGTTTCGACAAAGTATCTTCCTAAGGCATACGGAAAGGCATACGGAAAACTCTCCCAAAAGGATGAGCCGTATGACCGTCATTCTTTGCTGACGCTTTTTTCACGGTTTGTGTCAGGCAGGCTTGCGAAATTTGTCAGTGATTTTGACCCTGACCTGATGATAGGCACGCACAGCTATGCCGGAGTATGTATGAGTATTCTTGCGGACAACGCAGTTACGGATTGTCCTATGGTAGGTATAGTAACCGACTTTACGGTGCATCCGTTCTGGGAAAGCACTTTTCTGGATTATTATGTTATTCCGGACGAGCTGCTGTCATATGAAATGCAGAAAAAGGGTATTGCAAAGAAGAAGCTGCTGCCCATAGGAATACCTGTGCGTGAGCAGTTTTCACGTAAAACGGATAAAAAAGAAGCGCGAAAAGCGCTTGGTGTAAAGGATATTCCCACTATCCTCATAATGATGGGTTCGATGGGGTACGGAAATATAAAAAATCTGCTTGCAGAAATGGATCTGAATGAGCATGAGTTTCAGGTCCTGTGCGTGTGCGGCTCAAATAAGAAAATAAAAAATACCGTGGACGAATTTGAGTGGACAAAGAACGTGTATACATACGGATTTGTTGATAATGTGGATATTATGATGGACGCATCCGATCTTATAATAACAAAGCCGGGCGGACTTACCACCTCCGAGGCGCTTGCAAAGGGACTTCCCATGATAACAATGAATCCGATACCGGGACATGAAGACAGAAATCTGAACTTCCTTGTAAATGCCGGCGCAGCGGTGATGGTAAATAAGAATTATCCAATTTCGGATGCTTTGAACTTGATGCTTGGCTGTTCGTGGAGAAAGGAGCTTATGGTTGAGAGCGTAAAACGCCTTGGCAAGCCGGATGCCGCGAAAGACCTTTATGAATTTGCCTGCGAAAAGGTTTCGGCAAAGTCAACAGTTATCTGAAATTCCCTGCCGTTCATATAGTTTAAAATACCTGCGTCAGACGTAAAATCAAAGCGGAGCTTGTAGCTGGCAAGCTTCATAGTACCGCCGCTTTTTGCGCCGTATTTCCTGTCGCCTGCGAGCGGATGGGAAATATGCGCCATCTGCGCGCGTATCTGATGCGTGCGCCCTGTTTCCAGCTCCACTTCAACAAGGGAGCGGTCATTGCCGTAGGCAATCGTGGTGTATTTTGTTTTTATAAGCTTTGAATTTTCTGTTTCAGTGTCCGTAACGGACACTTTTTTTTCGCCGCG
>CAMCPC010000075.1 GCA_945876665.1 uncultured Oscillospiraceae bacterium | reverse complement strand
TTTTTTTCCGATTTTGTTCGTGCCGCCGTGGTACATATAATATCCCACAAGGTTATTGCCGTCGCCAAGCTTCACAAGCGACACGGCATATATATCCATAGGCTTTATTATCGGACGGCGGTGATGCGTCACCTGTATTCCGCCGCCAAGCTCACACGTTGCAAACGGATATTTTTCATATGGCAGCTGCCAGCCGTCATTATTCGTCTTGGCAATAAGATCTGTGCCTATTGCACTGTCATTTCTCATTCTGTTGAAGAAATAATGCGGTGACGGGCTTAATTGATTGGTATGATTTTCCCATGGCGCCTCGCAGTAGCCGCCAAACACCGGTACAACCTCATCAACAGGTATCTTCGCGCCGGCGGCGCTGTTCCATCCTGTAACGGTATACAGCGGCGCAACAAGGCCGCATTCTATCGCAATTTTCTTGAGTGTTGCCAAATGCTCTGCATTATCCACAAACTCATTTACAAGCTGAACGTCGATTAAATAACCGCAGTACTTATAGAAAAGTCCCTTGACTTCTTCATAAATTCTGCCGTACCATTTACGTACAAGCGCAAGATATTCGTCATTGTCCTCACGAATTTTAAACGGCTTTTTTAAAAGCCAATCCGGAAAACCGCCGTTTCTGCATTCGCCGTGCGCCCACGGTCCAACACGAATTACAACATCAAGTCCGACATCCTTACAATCCTCAATAAATTTGCGTATATCGTTATCTCCCGAAAAATCAAATTCACCCTCAATTTCCTCGTGATAAATCCAGAAAAGATATGTAGAAACAATCGTCACACCACCGGCTTTCATCTTAGCAAGTTCTTTGTGCCAGTTGTTTCTGTTATCTCTCGAAAAATGGTATTCAGCCATTACTCCGACAAATGGCTTGCCGTCTCTTGTGAAATATCTGCTTGTCAGATTAATTTCTTCACCCTCCGGATTTTTACCGCCCATGTTAAGATGATTTACAAGAAGCGGTGTTTCTTTGTATTCTTTAAATCCGTATCTCATATATGTCCTCCTTGCTCAACAAATTCCACTCCATAACCCTCAAGCGTTCCGTCAAAGTCAGTATCGGAAATAAGTGACTTGCCCTTTATTCCTGTATTAACCGCATTTTCAGTATGATTAAGTACAATTCTGTATCCGTCACGCTTTATTATTTCCACACCGGCCGGCGCTTCAATTATTTCTATTCCGGCATTTTCCGAAATCAGCTTGACAAGCTGTTCCATACCACCCTTATCAAGATCACAGCCGACATAATAAACCGTGCCTTTGCCGTAACTGTTCATCGTTACAGCCGCCTTGCCCTTGTAGTATTCGCCGTTATAGCTTGCGATTGTTTTTGCAGTGTCCGGCTCTATTATATCACACCATATCTTTGCTGTACCATTCACTTCACCGCATATTTCCACACTCGTGCGTAATGCGTCAAATTCAACCGCCTCAATGCCTGCTATTTCCTTGAACACTCCCGGCAGCGCAAGCGGCCGTACCCTGTTATATTCGTCCCTCGTTCCGCTGCGGAAGGTCAGCACAAGATTTCCGCCGTTTTCAACATAGCTTTTTATCTCGTCAAGTTCGCTGTCCTCCACGATATTATATGCGGGCATATAAACTACCTTATACTTACTATAGCTTTCGTGTGAAACCGCAGTTGTTATGTTCAGATCAACATTTGCTTTGTAGAAATCATAAAGATGATTTTCATAATTGTAGTTTTTCGCATGACGTTTTATATCGTGCCCCCATGCGTTGTCATATGACTTCACAATAAGCGCGTCATATTTATTTTCTGCATTTACGATATATTTTTCAAGCTTTTTAAGCTCCTCGCCTGTCTTTTTCAGTTCATAAAATCTTCTGCGCGGCATACCGTCATGGTCAAGCACTCCGTACCAATACTGCTCCATACCGAAAAGCGCCGTTCTGAAACGGAAATACACCATTCCCTCTGCTCCATGCGCAACTGCCTGATATGTCCATAATCTTAGCTGATTCGGTCTTGGAGTTGAGCCCATAATATCCCATCCGCACGCGCCGGACTGCTGTTCCATTACAATAAAATTCTTGTTCTTTGCGCCGCGCATATTCTCATGTGCCATTGATACATATTCATATTCCGAATCACCCCACTGATTATCGGGATAGTTATCCCACGAAACAAAGTCAAGGTCAGCCGACAAATCATATGCGCTGATATCCGAGAAATGTCCCATAAGGTTATGCGTTATCGGTTTGTCAGTATGTTTACGCAGAATGTCTATCTGCATTTTCTGATAGTCCACCCATGAATCAGATGAAAAACGTCTGAATTCAAGATCAAGTGCCGGATTATGTGACCATGTATCACCATGAATACTCTCACATGAATTATATGCCGGCAATATTACGTCATCAAACGAGTCATAGTCAAGACTCCAGAAAACATTGCCCCACTTTTTATTCATATCATCTATTGAAGCATACTTTTTACTGAGCCATTCACCGAACCTTTTACGGCAATGCTCACAATAGCATCGTGTTGATGCGTGGCAGCCGAATTCATTATCAATCTGCCATGCGATTACATTTGGGTTGTCCTTATAATGCTCCGCCATCTTCTCCACAATAATTTTTGATTTTGCTATGTAGTCGGGATTATTCGCGCAACTTTCACGCCTTGCTCCCCAGCCCTTTTTGCGTCCGTACTTGTCACGCTGTAAAATATCATATTTGTTCACAAGCCACTTTGGCGGTGCTGCTGTCGGTGTGCCGAGTATTACCTTTATGCCGTACCCTGCAAGCACAGCAATCGCATCATCAAGCAATGAAAAATCAAACTCGCCCTCATTTTTCTCAAACAGCTTCCACGCAAATTCGCCCATTCTTACTGTGTTAAATCCCCCCTCGCGCATAAGCCGTGCCTGATTTTCCCATTCCGACCTGTCCCAATGCTCAGGATAATAATCTACACCAAATATCATTTTAAGACGATTCCTTTCTGTGATTATAACTATATCTTATCGTATTCCTATAAAATTTGCAATACAAATTTCAGATATTCCTATGTAAAAAGGAGCTGTTTCAATACAGCTCCTTTATCATAAACTCTGTTAATTATGCCTTATGCTGATTTTCGTAGCTTTCGATCATCTTCTTGACCATCTGACCGCCGATTGAACCGGCCTGCTTTGCTGTAAGGTCGCCGTTGTAGCCCTGTCCAAGTGTTACGCCAACTTCCTGTGCAGCTTCCATTTTGAATTGCTCCAATCCTGCTTTTTTACTCTTGTTTGCCATGATAATTTCTCCTTTACATAAAGATTTTTGAGTTTTTTACCCAATCATAATTTATGTAAATTACGAAAATATAAACATGTAATTTTTACTAATTCATAACTATATCTTCATTTATGATTTTATCGGCTCTCCTTTTAAGTCCCTTGTACTTTTCGCTTGAAAGCTGCGGATCTTCCTCCATGATTTCCTTTGCAGCCATTTGTGACACGGCAAGTATGTCACGGTCTTCAAAAAGATTGGCTATTTTCATTTCGGGCAAGCCATGCTGACGTGTGCCGAAAAAGTCGCCCGGCCCGCGCAGCTTTAAATCCTGCTCGCTTATATAAAAGCCGTCATTTGAAATACACATTGTTTCCATACGCTTTTTCGTAACCTCGTTACTGCCATGCGCAAACAGTATACAAAAAGCCTGTTCCCCTCCTCTGCCGACACGTCCGCGAAGCTGATGAAGCTGCGAAAGTCCGAAACGCTCCGCATTTTCAATAACCATTATATTTGCATTAGGGACATTCACACCAACCTCTATTACGGTTGTGGAAACAAGTATTTTTATCTCGCCGCGGACAAATTCGTCCATGACCTGTTCCTTTAATTTTGCCTTCATTTTGCCGTGCATAAGTCCTATTTTAAAGTCCGGAAAAATTGTCTGCAATTTTTCCGCAAGCATTTCGGCATTCTGCAAATCACTCTTTTCCGTTTCTTCAATAAGCGGACACACAACATATGCCTGCATACCCGCTTTTACGTTCTTTTCAAGAAACGCGAAAATACGCTTACGCATATTTTCGCCTACAGCATATGTCTTTACAGGTTTTCTGCCCGGCGGAAGCTCATCTATCACAGAAATATCAAGGTCACCGTACAAAATAAGTGCAAGCGTCCTCGGAATAGGCGTTGCAGACATGATAAGCATATGCGGATTATTGCCCTTTGACGCAAGCTTTGCCCTCTGCTCTACGCCGAAGCGGTGCTGCTCGTCCGCCACCACAAGCGCAAGGTCATAAAACTCCACCGTCTGCTGAATTATGGCATGTGTTCCAACTATAACATCAGCCGCGCCTGTGGAAATCATATCATAGGCAAGGCGCTTTTCCTTTACCTTCATACTGCCCGTCAGCATAACAACATTTATATCCATTCCCTTAAAAAATTCATTAAGCGTTTCCATATGCTGAGTTGCAAGTATTTCCGTCGGCGCCATCATTGCCGCCTGATGACCGTTCTTCACGGCAGTATATATCGCCGCCGCCGCAACCGCGGTCTTACCGCTGCCCACGTCACCCTGTACAAGGCGGTTCATCATTTTTCCGCTTTTACAATCCTTTAAAATTTCATTAAGCGTGCGTTTCTGCGCGCCCGTAAGCGGAAAAGGAAGTGTTTCCACAAAGTCACGCACACACAGAATATCATCAAACACCACACCGTCACGAACGGTATTTTCGTCCTTGCGTCCGCTGAGTGCAAGCTGCAATATAAGCAGCTCCTCAAACACAAACCTCTCACGCGCTATATTATAGCTGTCAAAATCCTCAGGGAAATGGATATTCTTCATAGCGTAATTCAGCTCGGCTATATGGTATTTCTCGCGTATATCAGCAGGAATGTATTCGTCAAGCCGTCCTGCTTCTTTAATAGCAAGCTCCATACTTGATTGCAAAATTTTCTGCGTTAGTCCCTCTGTAAGCGGATAAAGCGGGACAATTTTGCCTGTAAACCTCTCTTTACCCTTTTTCTCAAACACAGGGTTTATCATTTCCATTTTACCGCGGTTTCTTGTAATCTTGCCGTAGAGAATATATTCATCACCTGTCATGAACTGTCCCTTGACATAGCGGTTATTATACCACACCACATTGAGCGCACCTGTCTGATCGCAGACAACCATTGTGGAAACAAGCAGATTACGCCTTACGCGCACATCCTTCACAGGCGAAAAAACGGTGACGCTAATGCACACCGTTTCTCCCTCAACGCAGTCGGCGATTTCCTTCATTTCCGACCTGTCCTCATGAGAACGCGGAAAGTAATAAAGCAAATCCTCAACTGTCTTTATCCCTTTTTTGTTAAACAGCTCGGCTCTTTTTTCGCCGACACCTTTTAAGTATCGTATATCCTTGGGCATACGATTACCTCCATTATTCTACTGATACGATATAGTAGTAAAGCGGCTGTCCGCCTTTCTTAAAGGATACCTCAATTTCATCACTCTCATACTTGGCTTCAAGCGCCCTGAGCATACGGTCAGCCTGCGGCTTTTTGATTTCCTTACCGTAATATACTGTTATAAACTCGGTATCCTCGTCTGTCATTTCCGAAATCACATTATTCAGAACATCATCAATATCCTTGCCGACAGAGGTTATTTTACCCTCAACCATACCGAGAATATCATCCTTTTTGATCGTCATTCCGTCAATTTCCGTATCACGGACAGCATAGGTAAGCTGCGCGGAGGAAACCTTTCCGATTGCCTTTGTCATATTCTTTGTATTTGTGTCGGCGCTTCTCTTTGCATTAAAGCTCATCATTGCGCTGATACACTGCGGAATACTTTTTGTCTCGATGACGACAACCTTTTTGTCCTCCACAAGCTCCGCCGCCTGCTGTGCCGCCATTATGATGTTTTTATTGTTCGGGAACACATAAATTGTCTTTGCCTTAACACGCTTTACAGCCTTTATAATGTCCTCCGTACTCGGATTCATTGTCTGACCGCCCTCGATTATCTTGTCAACACCCAAGTCCTTAAGTATAGTGGTTATGCCCTTTCCCATACATACCGCAACAAAGCCGAAATCCTTGATTTCTACAGGCTCTTTAGCCTTTGGTGCTTTCTTTTGATTCGGCTTTGGTTCAGCCTTCTTCGCTGCCTGCACCTTTACGGGAGCGTCATTCTTAGCTTCCTCTATAATTGACTTGTGCTGATGCTTCATGTTGTCAATTTTCAAATTTATCATTTCACCAAGCTTTATTGCCTCCTCAAGCACAAAACCCGGATGATTTGTGTGTATATGCACCTTTACGATTTCCTCATCGTCTATTACAAGCATACAGTCGCCCTTGGGCGCTATAGCATTTCGAAAACCATCAACGCTGAGTCCCTTT
>CAMCPC010000074.1 GCA_945876665.1 uncultured Oscillospiraceae bacterium | reverse complement strand
CCGGTGTATCATCGCTGAAAAGAGAAAGCGTTGTTGATGCTTCATATGCCATATTTTCTTCGGCAAAAACTGTGTAAGGTGTGACAAGAGCGCAAACAATCAGTGCGCACAGTATTTTCTTTATAAGTTTCATAATCATTCCCTCCAATAATTTTATTATAGTACAACATTTGTACAATGTCAATAAATTTTATAAATAACTTGACCATTTTTTAGTAAAATGTTAAAATAAAACTATATTAACATAAGGAGAAGAAAAGTGATGGAGAAACAAATATTATCTGTACAATTATCTGATATGCGAATCATCTATAATCTTGACGAGGAAACGAAGCTTGTCGGATTGTGCATACTCCCTGATAGTGACAAGGGATTTTGCGAAAAAAGAGTAAAAATTCATTCGCTTGCCGAGGCTAAAATAGTCGGAGATAATTATCCGGGCAGTTATTTTGGCGGAACGTCTATGAAATACAGCGACACCACAAACAGTCTGAAATATGAGAAACAGGAAATATCGGAAAACAGCGGTAACACAACGATAATTACGTATCTGAAATCGAACAGGGGAATTGAGGTAAAGCACACGCTTACGCACAGGAACGGACGCAGGTATGTGACGGTCAGCACAGAGCTTATAAACAATTCCGACAGCGATATAAAGCTTGAAATGCTGTCATCGTTTGCGCTGTATAATATTTCGCCGTACCTTGAGGGAGCGGGCGAAAATTCAATGCTTTTGCACCGTTTAAGGAGTAAATGGAGTCAGGAGGGACGGCTTATAAGCGAAACACTTGAGGATTTGCAGCTTGAGGAATGCTGGTGCTATGCCAACTCAAACAGTGTCCGTTTCGGACAGGTCGGCTCAATGCCTGTAAAGGGATATTTTCCGTTTATGGCGGTTGAGGATACGAAAAACAATATAATATGGGGTGTTCAGATGGGGGCGCCTGCTTCATGGCAGATGGAGGTTACGCGCGCCGATGACGGTGTGTGTATATCGGGCGGACTTGCCGACAGGGAGTTCGGACACTGGATGAAAACTGTCCGCAAGGGTGAAAGCTTTTCGGGTATGGACGCAGTAATAAGCGTCTGCGAGGGAGATGTTGATGAGGTATGCACAAGACTTCTTTCAGCGCAGGAGGACAATCTCAATGTGCCGGAATGTGAGGAAGCTCTGCCGGTTATATTTAATGAATACTGTACCACATGGGGCTGTCCGTCACATGAAAATATTTCAAAAATACTTGACGCAATAGACGGTAAGGGAATAGATTATTTCGTAATAGACAGCGGCTGGTTTATGGACAGGAATGTTCTGGAAAAGGCGGGTGCGCGCTGGGATATAAGCATGGGAGATTATATAGTGTCAGACGGACTGTTTCCAAATGGAATAGATGAAACCATAGGACTTATCAAATCCCACAATATGCGTCCCGGAATATGGTTCGAGATTGAAAATGTGGGAAGAATGGCAAAGGCATATTATAATGAAGAACACCTTTTAAAGCGTGACGGCATAGCGCTTACCACGCAGAACAGACGCTTCTGGGATATGAATGACGAATGGGTAAAGAATTATCTTAATGAAAAAGTTATCGGATTTCTGAAAGAGCATGATTTCGGTTATATAAAGGTTGATTACAACGAAACAATCGGCATAGGCTGTGATAACAGCGACAGCCTTGGCGAGGGTTTAAGGCAGAATATGCAGGGAACGGTGGATTTTTTCAGAAAAATGAAACGTGAAATTCCCGACCTTGTAATCGAAAACTGCGCCTCGGGCGGCAACCGTCTTGAGCCGTGCTTTATGTCACTTTCCTCGATGGCGTCCTTTTCGGATGCACATGAGTGTGTGGAAATACCAATTATAGCCGCTAATCTCCATAGGGCGATACTTCCTCGCCAAAGCCAGATATGGTGTGTAATACGCAAAAACGACAGCTTAAAGCGCCTTGCCTATTCTGTTGCCGCAACATTCCTTGGCAGAATGTGCCTGTCGGGCGATGTAACCGAGCTTACACCGGAGCAGTGGCAGGTGATTGAAAAGGGCATTGATTTTTATAAAAAAGCTGTGCCGGTTATTAAAAATGGCGTAACAAAGCGTATAGGAACACCGATTAAAAGCGAGCGCCACCCCGAGGGCATACAGATTGTGCTGCGCGGAAACGAGGAGTTGACGCTTATCGTCATACACGCCTTTGAGAATGCGCCGGCAAGGATTGATTTCCCGCTTGACGAGCGCGCGGAGCTTGTGTCGGTATATACGCATGATGAAAATAGCATATCCTTTGCTGATGGCAGGCTGATGATTGAGAATATAGAGGATTTTAGCGGATACGGTATATTATTGCGCCGCAGATAAGGCTATTTTGTAAAAATTATATAAAAATATGCAAATAGAAATATTAGTCTTGACAAACTTTTTTTACTGTGCTAAAATGATGTAAGAACAAAGGTGTTTCTTCCAAGGGGGAGAAGCGCCTTTTTTTGTAAAAGGAATAATAAAAGTGTTGTAATATATGAAAGGAAATTTACCATGATGACAAAACAGGATATTTTGAATTTGGTAGAGGAGGAGGACGTGCGCTTTGTGCGGCTTCAGTTCACGGATATGCTCGGAACAATGCGTAATATGGCAATTACGACTTCAAAGCTTGAGGACGCGCTTGATAACCTTTGTATGTTTGACGGCTCGTGCATAAAGGGCTTTGTAAGCATTGAGGAGAGCGATTTATATCTGCACCCCGACCTTGATACGTTTGCCATTTTCCCGTGGCGTCCGCATCAGGGCAAGGTCGCAAGACTTATCTGCGATGTGTATAAGCCTGACGGAACGCGTCTTGAAAGCGATCCGAGATACGTTTTGCAGGGAGTTATCAAGGAAGCCGAGGAAATGGGATATACCTTTGAGGTTGGTCCGGAATGTGAGTTTTTCCTGTTTAATACGGACGAGAGAGGAAATCCTGTTATAGAGCCTCACGATAATGCAGGTTATTTTGATCTTGCACCGCTTGATAACGGCGAAAACTGCCGCCGTGAAATTTGTCTGACGCTTGAGGAAATGGGATACACCATCGAAGCATCGCACCACGAAATGGCGCCGGGACAGCATGAGATAACCTTCCATTATGACGATGCCTTGAAAACGGCGGACAGAATAGCGACATTCAAGACGGTTGTAAAGACGATTGCAAAGAGGAACGGACTTCACGCCACATTTATGCCGAAGCCTATGGCAGGCGAGAACGGCAGCGGAATGCACCTTACAATGTCACTCAAAAAGGACGGCAAAAACCTTTTCTGCAGCGAGGACAATTCAGGAAAGCTTTCCGATACAGCTTGTAAGTTTGTGGCAGGACTTTTAAAGTACACACCCGATATGGCGTGCCTTACAAATCCTACAGTAAATTCATATAAGCGTTTTACTCCGGGATATGAAGCGCCGTGCTATATATCATGGTCAGAGAGCAACAGGAGCCTTCTTGTGAGAGTGCCTTCCTCCAGAAAGGGCAATGACGCAAGGATAGAGCTTCGTTCACCGGACCCGACAGCCAATCCGTATCTTGCATTGGCGGCTTGCCTTAAGGCGGGACTTAAGGGAATAAGGAATAACGAAACCCTTCCCCCGAGCATTGACGTGAACATTTATAAGCTTTCCGATAAGGAAAGAGAATCCCTGGGTATAAAGAGCCTGCCCATAAGTCTGAATGAGGCTGTAAGGATTGCTAAAAAATCAGATTTCATAAAAGAACTTTTAGGAGAAAAATTCGCATCAAGCTATTTCGCAGCAAAAGAACAGGAATATGGAGAGTACCGTCAGACTATAAATCAATGGGAGATTGAAAAATATTTAATAGCTTATTAAAAAGCTTATTGATCAATTTCCTGTAAGGAGGGGTGACGGTGGAACGAGTAGTACTGGCTTTTTCAAAGGATGAAACAGCTGATAAGATAAGAATGATGCTTGACGGCAGCGGCTATGAAGTTTATATGGTTTGCCACTCCAAGGCGGAACTGCTCCGTTCCATAGCGGACATTGATGAAGTACTTGTAATCATGGGTTATAAGCTGCCGGACGGTGTGGCGGATGATGTTTTTGACGATTTGCGGGAAGGTCAGAAGCTGATGAGCATAGTCAAAGCCGACAGGCAGAGCGAAATATATAATCAGGATATTTTCGTTGTAACACTTCCCGTAAACAGACAGATACTGATAAATTCGATAGAAACCTTTGTGGGAATTATCGAAAGAAGAAAACACAGAGTAAAGAGAACTCCCGAGGAACAGAAAATAATCGAAAACGCCAAGGCGTATCTAATGGAAAATCACATGATGAACGAAGAACAGGCGCACCGATTTATACAAAAACGTAGCATGGACACAGGAGCAAAATTTATAGATACGGCACGACAAATATTAAATATTTGAGGCTGGTTAAAATTGCCCGGCTCACCACCAAAACGTCAGGGGCAGTACACACGTACGGCACCCTGCCGCCTTGGCAGCAATCCGAACAATTTTTCCTCAGCCTATATTATAGGTAAAATTAAGATAAAGGTGATAATTATGCAGACATTTAAGTTTTCAAAAATGCACGGAGCAGGAAACGATTACATATACGTAAACTGCTTTGAAGAAAAGGTGGAGGATATAAACGCCACAGCAAAGGCTGTCAGCGACAGACATTTCGGTATCGGCTCTGACGGACTTGTGCTTATATGTCCGTCAGACAAAGCGGATTTCCGCATGGATATGTATAACAGCGACGGCTCACAGGCTGAAATGTGCGGAAATGCCACACGGTGCGTGGGCAAGTACGTATATGACAGAGGTCTTACGGACAAGACGCAGATTACACTTGAAACACTTGCAGGAATTAAAATTCTTGACCTTAACGTAAAGGACGGCGCGGTTGAAACAGTAAGAGTGAACATGGGCAGTCCGGAGCTTGTGCCGAAGAATATTCCGATTGATTCAGATCTTGACCGCTTTATTGCAGAGGATGTTGAGGTTGACGGCAAGACATATAAAGTAACCGGCGTGTCAATGGGTAACCCTCACGCGGTCACGTTCATTGACGACACCGACAGCCTTGAAATTGAAAAGCTTGGTCCAAAGTTTGAAACCCATAAGCTGTTCCCACGCAAAATCAATACCGAGTTTGCGCAGATTGTTGACAGAAAGACAATTAAAATGCGTGTGTGGGAGCGCGGTGCAGGCGAAACGCTTGCCTGCGGCACAGGCGCGTGTGCGACGCTTGTGGCGGCAAACCTGAACGGACTTGTGGACGACGAAGCCGACCTTGTACTGCTTGGCGGAACGCTCCATATCCGCTGGGACAAGACAGAAAACAAGGTTTATATGACAGGTCCCGCAAAGTTCGTATTTGACGGAACGATAACGCTGTAATTTATGTAATGAAAGGATAAATATAAAATGGCAAAGATTAACGACAATTATTTAAAGCTGCCGGGCGCGTATCTGTTTTCGACAGTTGCGAGAAAGGCAAATGAATTTACCGAGGCTCACCCCGACAGAGAAGTAATAAAGATGAGTATCGGTGACGTTACAAAGCCGCTTGCACCGGCTGTAATCGAGGCAATGCACAAGGCGGTTGACGATATGGGAACAGCCGAGGGATTCCACGGCTACGGCCCTGAGCAGGGATATGATTTTCTGAGAAATAAGATTGTTGAGCATGACTACAAGGCAAGAGGAATTGACATCGCTCCCGATGAAATTTTTGTTTCAGACGGCGCAAAATCCGACTGCGGCAATATCGGCGACATATTCTCCGTAGACAACAAGGTTGCCGTATGCGATCCCGTATACCCTGTATATGTTGACACAAATGCAATGGCGGGCAGAGCCGGCGAATTTGTGAACGAGCATTGGACAAACCTCTATTATATGCCATGCACCGAGGAAAACGGCTTTATGCCGCAGCTCCCGACAGAAAAGGTGGACATAATTTATCTTTGCTTCCCGAATAACCCTACAGGAGTTGCCGCAACACGCGAGCAGCTTAAGCCGTGGGTTGAATACGCAAAGGAAAACGGCGCGGTTATCCTTTACGACAGCGCGTATGAGGCATTTATAACAAACCCTGACGTGCCACACAGCATTTATGAGATTGAGGGTGCTAAGGAGGTTGCCATAGAATTCCGCAGCTTCTCAAAGACAGCAGGCTTTACGGGTACAAGATGCGCATACACGGTAGTGCCTCACGCATTAAAGGTTGACGGAACAGAGCTTAACAGCTTGTGGAACAGACGTCAGTGCACAAAGTTCAACGGTGTGCCGTACGTTATCCAGAAGGCTGCCGAGGCGGTTTATTCCGACGAAGGACAGAAACAGACTAAGGAAGCGATTGCGTATTATCTTGAAAATGCAA
>CAMCPC010000073.1 GCA_945876665.1 uncultured Oscillospiraceae bacterium | reverse complement strand
TCCTGATATCTCTTGAATTTTGCGCCGTATAGTTCAACACCTGTCAGATCTGAATGTTCATCTCCGAAATCTGTATAGAATACATACAAATCATCACCGTCTGATACAAGCTTATATGATGATATTACAGTTCTCTGTTCGTCATTGCCCTTGAAATTAGTTTCATAAACATAGAAATCATCAAAGCAGAGATCAGAATAGATACTGTCTATATAATTTTCGTACGACATTCCAAGCTCTGACGCAGTCCTTTTATACCACTGGGCATCATCCGAATCACTGTTTATATATGCATTATATGTGTTGCTGCTATCCGTCAGTGCATTTATCAAATCTGTCACGTTCATCATTTCAAACAGATAACCGTCTTCTATCCATGTAAGGATTATAGTTCCGTCTATATCTGTCAGTTTAGGTACGGACTGGCTGACATAATCATCTGATAACTTAATAGGATAATAGCTCTTATCATCATCTATATTATATATTGCAAGGAACACTTCTCTGTCGCCGTCTGTCATAAGATTCTTATCTTCGTCCACAGTATATGTGGATATCATATAATTCTTTCCGCCTGCCTGCGTTGTTATTTCATTATAATCAAATACAAGCGGGTCAGTAAGCTCACCATGCCTGATTGAGATATACTTTTCTTCTTCTATAGTATTTGTATCAAAGTCATAGCATCTGTATGCCATTGTCGAATACAGATTTGTCATATCAAGCAAATCTTCTTCGTTTTCAGCATTAGTCAGGTCACGCTTCATATAATTGCAGTACATCTTATTGCCGACTACATTAAGCTGAGGTGACAGGTTGAAATATCCATCGTCTGTAAGTGTAATTTCACTTCCCATTGTATCTTCTTCAACGTCATATACTGCCATTGAAATTCCGAATGTGATAAGTTTATCCTTAAGAGAATCCTCTTCTGTAAACTTACGCGATGCATCAGACCATGCGATATAAACCTTATTGTCTTTTTTAATCACTTCCGGAGTTGAATCAACAGTTTCGTCATCACTTACTATTTTAGGAGTTGACCATTCGCCGTTGTTCTGTACTGAATACATCAATCTTGCTTTGTTATATTCGTCTGCGTTTGCATCACTGCCTATAAATACAAGCATTTTTCTTTCCTGTCCAAGATCAACAAGCTGAGGACGTGTTCTTTCAGCCGCATTGTCAAACAATACATTAATATTCTGTATCTCAGGCATACCCATCAATGTCAGTCCATCATTTTTACCGAAGCTGCTCATATCATCATTGCCTGAAAAATAGTCATGCTTCCCAACTACTGTTCCGTCCTCCTTCACAGAAAGAAGCTCATACTCATCTGATGCACTGTATGAAGCAATTTTTCCCTTTGAACCGGCACTTACAAGACCACCGAAGAAATCATAGCTTGTTTTGTTTGAATATGCACCCGTTCCTACCAATACGCTGAACAAGTTTATATCTATCGAGGTTACAAGCAAGTCTATACCTATACCGCCTGTGGTAGAGAACAGCACTCCCGATTCTTTTGTGAGTCCGTCGCCGTCTCCGATAATTGAAGTCTGAAGAGAAAGATTAATATATCCTCTTGCGCCTATGACTCCGCACATGCCTACACCTGCCTGAACCTTCGCAGAAAGCATTACCTCCATGCCGCCTGTTGTGTCACGGCTCAGTCTTTCTGCTATATTTCCCGCATATGTATTGAAATCACCGGATGTGAGGGCATTTTTCCCTTCTTCAGTTGTATATGATACAGGGAAATCCACCTGAAGGGTTCCGCCTATCTGTAAGTATACAGGGATACCGTATATAGTAGTATACATTACCTTTGAATAAGACATTGTACCGCCTATACATACCGAACCGCATGAGAATATATAGTCATTCTTCACGGGATCATATACAAATTCAAACATCAACATAAACATCGCATCTATGCTCAGTGCGCTATGGTTAAACCCTGCAACTGCCCTATCCTTATTTTTCGCAGTACGATTATTCATTGCTTTTGTGACTTCTTTTTTTTCTTTTTCAAGAGTTGCTGCAGCGGCTCTGAGATCATCACCCGATCCTGCTCCAAAAGCTGCATCACAGTTATTTGCATCAAGAATCAATCTTTCGCAGCTTGCATTATACACGTCTTCAACTGCCCCAACAGCCTCCTTACGCATAGACTCAATTTCGGAAACGCCATTTTTAAACTTCTTAAAGTTATTCAGCTTATCCGGTGTACTTAAGGTCTTTCCTGTTGTATAAGCACCATCCAGATTCAAAGTCAGAGTATAACCTGTATTCCCATCCCAATTAGTCCTTGTAAAGCTTATAATTCCTGATGATGCATTACCCTTCATATTTCCCATAAGAGGAATATTAACTGTCGGTGTTGTAGTAAACTCATATGTCTGCGGTGCTATAAGCTCATTTTCCACATATGTCATAAGACCGGTATCAACGTCAGGATATTCTATCGGGATTTCATTCGTCGTGGTAACTTCTTCTTCCAGAACTTCATCATAATAAGTATTGCTCACTGTATTACATTCCTCATCTACCAGACGAACATAAATCTTATCACCGTTATGAAGAGTATCTAACATTTTTTCAATTGACACTATAAATATACCCGGATTATTTTCATCGGCCGGTGCTGTAAATTCTGTCTTTTTACCGGTAACCGTATAAGCGGTAAATATTGCTTTGCTTATTTTTCTTCCCATAGGATTTACAACCGCTGTAATATTTAATGTATCATCAAACATACGCACAGTATTATCTGTCAATCTTACCTTGGCTGTATTCTCGCTCTTATTGTAGTTATACATGATACTTGCCACATAAGGAGCATTTGACGGATATGCAAGCTTTATGCCCTCTTGTGCAACAACATA
This sequence comes from uncultured Oscillospiraceae bacterium, assembly GCA_945876665.1. Lineage (GTDB taxonomy): Bacteria > Bacillota > Clostridia > UBA1381 > UBA1381 > Hominilimicola. The sequence goes on along the minus strand of CAMCPC010000073.1, from coordinate 3,590 downwards.
ACCTTTGACCATTTCCGTCTTCATAGTATTTGTCTTGTTTTCTTCGTCTATTTCATTGTATGAATGAGATATATCTTCAGCTTTCAAACCGTCCGAAGAAAGCGTTACAGCGCAAATCTGGCTGTTACTGCCGTTTGTCGCAAGCACTGTTATTGTATCACCGTTCTTTGCGTAGATTCCTTCAAGCCTGTACTTACCATTATCATCTGTAGATGCAGATACACGGTTTATAAACTGATTGATATTCCCTGTCTTTGAATTATAAAACTCTTCCTGTTCTCCGCCTGCAAACAAATTATATCCTGTTACAGGGAAAGAAGCAGTAGCAGTACCTATTGTTCGTATAGGCTTAAAATCAGAAATCACGCTTCCTGTAACTGAAAAATATGTAAGGTCTGATTTCGCCACCTTTTCGACATCCAGTTTTATTATATTGTCCGCCATTTTCGACTTTGCCACAACGTCAAAATACTGTGTTTTATATGTATTTTCATCAAGCGCTGTCTTGATTACGGGACGGTATATATAATCACTGTTTTCATCTTGGTCAACCAGTATCTGAAGATTATATACACTTCCCGCCTCAGGAGCCATCATTTCTTTAACATCGCTCTTATCAGAGTTCAAATTCAGAATATATTTTCCCGCCAAATCGCCCGTAAGTTTTTCCGCAGCAATAAGATTATTAATATGCAGTCTTTTCTTTGCTTCTTCACTTTCAAACTGAATTTCTATACGGTTATCATTATCTGCAACTCGAGGTCTTACAATATATTTTGTGTCGGGTCTTAAGAGAAGGGTTGATGTGTCTGTTATAAGATTAAAATTAACACCTCCGTCTGTTGAAACCTCATATCCTTCCACATGCTGACCGGCTGATGCAGCTGTTGCTGACAAATCAATGCTGTCACCGGCATGGTAAGGAACAGTGCTTCCCGATGTAAGCTTTGAGTTATTGAAAGCCGCACTTCCGCCTACTGCATCTACAACCTGTACACTTACATTATTATAGTCAAATACAGGCTTGAATTTAAGGATCTGATAATATCCGTGTCCTGATGAAACAGTCTTTTTCTGCTCAGAATCTATCCAGTCAACAAAATATTTATCAACAGGTATTCTTCTTAAATCAGATTTTACTCTTGACTTAATCTTATTTACTGTTTCTGTTTTATAATCAAGTGCGGCACTGTGTGTACCGCTGTCAAGAAATGTCAGATAATCCGCAGGATAATTAAGCTCTGTTCTTTCTTCCGCTTTTCCCGGGTCAAGCTTTATTGTATAACCTATAAGAGTGCCGAACTTATCCTTTACACCGTTTACATCTCCGTCTGTAATTTCAAATACAATATTTGAGTTGTCTTCATTTGTATTTACATATATGTCACGCTTACCTTCCTGATAAGGCACCTGTGCACCGCTTGCGGTTTTAACCTGTGCAGGAATGGCGCTGAATTTACCGCTGCCGCTTATATATTCCTTTTCATCAGGAGTTTCAACACTTATCGTATACTTTTTATACATAGCAGCAAGTCCGTAAAACTCCACGTATGACTTAGGAGTCATACTTCCATTCTCGTCCATTGCATAAACTTTTGCTGTAAGATTTTTATTCTGCTTTTCAAGCTTTACGGCACCTTTGTTCTGACTTCTTGAAAATGAACCCATAACACTGTTTTTACCTATACTTGTGCTGCCGTCAAAAAGCTCAAAACGTGATTGCTGTGGATTTACACCCGCTGCACTTCCGAAGCTGCTGGTTTCCCTCCAGTCAGGAATGATATACTGATAATACACACCCGGTATTGTGGATGTGCTTTCTGTATATGTATATCCGTTCTTCCATGTACTTGTATGATAATATTTAAGGCTGCCGTAATTTTGGCTCATATCGGAATCTGATTTATATACATACTTGCTTTCTCTGACTCCGCATCCCCATGGCTTGCTTCCGCCATACTGATCTTTGCTGTAGCTGAATATACCGCCGTGATTGCTGTCTGATGAAAAATAGTATGTACCAACTTCAAGAGCAGGATCATATCCTGTATCCATAATAGTTCCTGTCGGCTGATTCATTTCATATTCAACAGAATATGTCTTATCACTTATTCCTATATCAAAGGATTTTGTGTCTTCTGCAAACAGTTCAAATTCTCCGTCATTTGAAATATTCACTGTTGCTCTTGTATATTCACCCTCATCACAGCCCTTGAACTCAGAAAGAAATACATCAAACTTGCCTTCTCCTGAAACACTCATTTCAACAGTTTTTTCAGTTTCATAAGGCATGAAAGCGATAATAGAATTCTGTTCTATATAGTTTTCACCGGCTGTTGCACTATCCCCTGAGGTTCTGAACAATACATCTGAAACAGAATACTGGGCACCTTCTCTTATGACAGTAATTTCAACCTTTCCATCCTCTGCGTTGTATTCGCTGTCACTGAAAGATACAGTCGAATGAACTACAGGCTCATCATCTGTAATTGTAACAGCCGTAGCTGTCACTCCGTACACAGATGTACCTTCAGGATTATTCAATGTAATTGTAAAGCCTTCGTTGCCTTCACTGTCAGAATCATCAAGTATTCTGAATTTTATTACCTTTTCAGTTTCACCCGGTGCAAAATTCAGAATCATACTGCTTGAGCTTTCCATGATATTGCCCAATTCAGGCGCTAAGCTCTGCATAATAGAATCCGAAAGCCCCTTAAATTCTGTAGGGTACGTTTCTCTTGTTTCTTCGCCTGTCTGCGCCTCCTTCAAGAGAGCAAGAGAGCTTTTTTCTTCTGAATTGTCAAGATTGCTGTAAGCAAACGGTCCCTGCATATCTTCAAAAGGCTCTTCATAATAAACAACAGCTTCTTCCTCTTCTTCATCCGCTTGTTGTTTTGAATTCTTCTCAAGAATTGAAATACCGTCGCCTGTCACTTCGACATCGTTTTCATAAAGCTCATAGTCCTTACCATAAACTGCTGTCAGGTCATGCGTCTTTACCTCAACACTTGCCTCACCGCTCACATCCCCGTCACGGTAGACAGTAATGGCATATGTAGCATCTGCTTCATTGAGATTGGTCGCAGAAGTACCCATATACACAACACTGTCGGTGACAAGGTTTTCCTCAGGCAATCTTGATGCCTCAATCGCGATCACATCATCGCCCGATGCATATGCAGGAATAGCAAACCCATTCAGCAATGATGCCATAAGGGTAACACTTAGCACCGTACTGATTGCTCTTTTGAATTTCATACTAACCTCTCCTTGTATTATTTATTAAAGCTCTTAATTTTTTCATGCTTATCTCTTCTGAAAACATCATGTTTTAATATATTTTATCTTATCATAATATTAGAATGATTGTCAATATTTTATCAATTTAACTTTCCCCAAAAATATAAAAATATCCTATGACTTAACGCCATAGGATATTTTCACTTACTTGCAACCGCAGCCGTTGTCGTCATGCGGCATGGACGGGTCATCCTGACCCTTCTCTAAAAATTTACCAGTCCACATCTTCCATTGCGTCATCGACTCCTGATGCATAATCAGAATCTGTGCGGTATCTGTCTTCATCATAG